>CAYFTY010000203.1:0-7021 GCA_964346045.1 uncultured Bradymonadales bacterium
GGTGGTTCATCATATCTGGCCGGCCCTTCCCGGAGCCGGAATTACGCCCATGCTCTACGCAGCGCTGGGTGGCGTTCGAGAGCAGCGAATCAAGGCGTCTTCGAGCGGAGCGCATTTCGCCCGCCGAGTGGCCGAAATCTCAGAGTTCATCGTGGATGATGCCTGGCAAGAGTCGCCGGCGATCGTCGTGAGCGGGAGCGACGAGACGGTCGCTTCGGTCAGGCGAAATGCGCCAGACAGCCATATTGTGGGGTATGGTCACCGCGTTTCTTTTGGAGTGGTCGATGCCTCTTCGGCGCATGAGCGCGTCATCGATGGCTTCGCGCGCGACGTCGTCATGTGGCACCAGAAAGGCTGCTTCTCGCTGCGGGGCGTCGTGTTCATCGGCGACGAGACCGACGCACTCGCATTTGCAAGCGGGCTCTCGGACGCCATTCATGCGTACGAGGATCGCTGGGGCGGAGCCGACGGCCTCGACGTCGGAGAGCTCGCCGAAGCCCAGCAAAGACGAGGGGTTTCGGCGTTTTCAGGTAAGATCTTCCGGGCCCAGATCGGCTGGGTCGAGATGTCTCGCGGGCCGCTGACCGGCGCATGGATTGCGCCCCATGCCGTGGCCGTACATCGCATTGATTCACTCGAACAACTCGATGAGGCGATCGCTCTCGAATCCGGAGGACTGCAGGGCATTGCGCTCGCCGTCGAGGATCACGATCCGGCTGCCGCGACCGTGTCGCAGATGGGAGCGACGCTGATCTCGAAGCCCGGCGCGCTGCAGGCGCCTCCGGCGTCGTGGCCCCACGATGGACGGCCCAACTTCACCAGCCTGCTTGCGTGAGAACGCAGGCTTTACGGCGTGCAGGGAAAAGCCGCCTCGCAGAGGTCGGCTGAGTACTCGTTTCGACCCTGGTCGGTACAAGGAGTCTGGGGCGTAGCCGACAATGTCCTCTCGGGGGAGGGCCGGCCAGGCTCGCCTGGGCTGAAGGGCAAGACACCACGCATCTGGTGGTTCGGGACAGGTTTTGAGACCGGGCGAAAAGCGCCAGTTCTTGTATCGAGATTGCGTTCGTCGTATAAACTCGCCCCCAGACGAGGAAACGATGGCGGAATCCAGGCTCCAATGGCTCGAAGAGCTACCCCAATTACCACGCGCGGTGCGTATGGTGATGGTGGTGACGATGCACGTTGCGCTCTTTACGGCCGCGTATTTCGGATCCTTTCTGATCCGCTTCGATTTCAGCCTGCCTCCTGACTGGAAAGCCGTCGCCCTCGAAACCTATCCGGTGATCCTGGGGATCCAGGTCCTGGTCTTTGCCGCCCTGCGCAATTTCAACGGTTGGTGGCGCTACGTCAGTCTCTACGACATTCTCGATCTGGCTCGGGCACTCGCGATCGCCGAAGTGCTCTTTCTGGCGTGGAACGTCTTCGTGATCGTTCCAGAGGCGTTTCCGCGTTCGATCTACCTGCTCGATTTTGGCCTTTCGTTATTCTTGATCAGCGCAGCGCGAGGCAGCTTGCGCCTTTTGCGCGAGGCGGTCCGCTCGAATATTGCGGCCGGTGGCGAGCGGGTGAATCTCTTGATCCTGGGTGCGGGAGATACGGGCGAGACGCTACTGCGCGAAATTTCGAAGAATAAGAACCTTCCGTATAAGCCGGTGGGCTATCTCGACGACGATCCTTATAAGCGAGGACTTCGCATCCACGGAGTGCCTGTGCTCGGTCCGATTTCGAGCCTTCAGGAAGTGGTCGAGAAATACAAAATCGAGCAGATCATCATTGCGATGCCGTCCGCTACTCGTGAGCAGATGCGACGTGTCGTCGAATCGTGCAAAGCGACCGAAGTCAATACTCAGATTCTGCCCGCGGTCGAAGCGGTTCTCGAAGGAAACGTCAGTCTCGGCGCGCTGCGCGAAATCTCGATCGACGACCTCCTGGGGCGCGATCCCGTGCGTCTCGACCTTTCGTCGATGGGGCGGTTCATCGAGGGTCAGACGGTTTTCGTCACCGGTGCCGGCGGCTCGATCGGCAGCGAGATCTGCCGGCAGGTGATGCGCTTCAACCCGGCCAAATTGATCCTCATCGAGCGCGGCGAGACTCCGCTCTTCTTCATCGAAAAGGAGCTTCGCGAGCGCTACGTCTCGGGCGACATCATTCCCTGTATCGCCGATGTCTCTGACCGGCGACGCATCGAGCGCCTTTTCGACCTCTACGAGCCCGACGTGGTCGTGCACGCCGCCGCGTACAAACACGTGCCGCTGATGGAGCGACATCCAGCTCAGGCCGTGCTCAACAACGTGCTGGGGACCCGTGTGATGGCCGACCTTTCGAGCGAGCGCAGCGTAAAGAATTTCGTGCTCATCTCGACCGACAAGGCCGTGAATCCAACCAGCGTGATGGGCGCAACCAAACGCGTCACCGAACTCTACGTGCTCTCCAAAAACGCCGACTGCGACACTCATTTTTGCGCGGTTCGATTTGGCAATGTCCTCGGCTCGAACGGTAGCGTCGTGCCCATCTTTCGCGACCAGATTCGCAAGGGAGGGCCCGTGACGGTGACCCATCCCGAGATGACCCGTTATTTCATGACGATCCCCGAGGCATCCCAGCTCGTGCTGCAGGCGGCCGCGCTCGGAGTAGGCGGTGAACTCTTCATCCTCGATATGGGCCAGCCCGTGAAGATCGCCGATCTGGCTCGCGATATGATCCGTCTATCAGGGCTTTCCGAAGAAGAGATCGAAATCATATTTACAGGCGTGCGACCCGGCGAAAAACTATTCGAGGAATTGACGCTCGACGAAGAAGAACTCGATAAGACGCGTCACGATAAGATTTTCGTGGGCAAGACTGACGACAGCGAACTCGACTTCTTGAAAGAGCATATCGAACTCCTCCTCGAGTGCGCCGACGCTTCGGAACATCAGAAGGTCAAGGATCTGCTCAAGGCCATCGTGCCCAACTACACGCACGAGCCTGTGACCAACGTCGTCTCACTCGACGAAGCGCGTCAATCCTCGAGCTAGAAACCCATAGCACCGTCGAGCGCGCCCTTAGCAGGCTTGCCTGCGAGGAAGTACTTCCCGGGGTGAAGGCGACGAAGAGATCGACGCGGTGCATCCGCGAGGCGCTGACGCGCATTTAACACCAGTCACCTAGTCGAGTTCGACGCGCATTCCCAAGCCCATCCCCACACATATCGAAGGATCGTCTTTCACCTTACTCCCCACGATTTTTGTCAACTCGCTCTTCGTCCGAGCGCATACCGTTTTCGAGTCGTTAGAGCCTGAAATAGGTCTGAAACTGGCCCGTCGTGGAAATTGAGCCCCGGGCCGTGGTACGTATGGTATATCGACCTCGGAGACATCATGTACGCACGACTCTTGGCCTCGCTCGTTCTCTCATTGGCGCTCGGTTGCGCCAGCTCGGATGTCGAGAACAATCAGCTCGAGAATAATCGAAGTAATCCCGATGCCGGGGTCGATCCCAATAACCAGAATCGGGACGGCGGGCAGCAACAAGACGACATGTCGGGGTTCTCGAACGAGCAGAACAATCCGGTCGACGACATGAGCTTCGACCCGTTGCCGGATATGGGTGATATGAGCGATCCCGGCAGCGACGCCGGGGCGGATATGATGGTCGTGGACATGCCCCCGGATATGCCGACGGCTCCCTGCGCCAATGATCCGAGCTCGCAGGGCTGGGAGGCGATGGGTGCACCGCTCGATGCCCTGGGTATGATGACCAACGCGCGGCTCGCTGCGGTTGCGGTCGATGATTCGTGTCGAGCGCTCGTCGCGTTCCATCAGGCCGATGGCACCAATCCCGCGAATATCTTCGTATTTCGCTGGGAGTCAGGCTCGTGGAGTGCCCTTGGTGGTGCGGTGGATTCGAACGATCCAGACGATACGTTCACCTCGAGCGTCGCCATCGCCACCATGGGCGATACGCCCTATATCGCGTGGGTCGAGAACACCGGCTCTGAAAACGTCCACGTGGCGCGCTGGGATGGAGCTGCATGGCAAAAGGTAGGCAACGTATCGACGCCCGAGTCTGCGTTCGGTCTCAGCTTTGTCGTCGATTCGACGGGGCGTCCGATCGTCGCCTGGTCGGCCGATAACGGGCTGAATACTCGCAACCAGATCTACGTGGCGCGATACGAGGCGATGAGCTGGGGCGAGCTCGCCAGCCCCCTGGTCAATGACTTCGGAAGCAATGCGGCGGCGCTCGCGCCTGTGTTGGCCATGGGGCCGCAGGATCAGCCCTACGTCGTGTGGCAAGAGGACAGCAAGGTCCATGCGCGCCGTTGGGAGGTCAACAACTGGATCGACTTCGTGGGGGCTCCGATCGATTCGGGCAACGGCAACTTTTCGGCCTTCGGCGCGGTGGTCGATATCGCACCCAATGGCGATATGGTGATGGGTTGGCGCGAGGCGACGAACCAGAATTCAACCGACGTTTTCGTTCAGCGCTGGAATGGCTCGAATTTCACGGTGATCGCCGATGGCGTCGATGTCGAGCCCGAAACCAACGGTCGCACCAACACGCTGAATCTGGCGCTCGCAGTCGATGGGCAAGATCGCACGATCTTTGCGTTTGACGAGCCCGAAGAGAGCTTTGGTGGAACCACGAACGTGCATGTCTTTCGCCACGATGTTTCGGGCCTGGCGCCGCTCGGCATGGGGACGTTCGACATCAACCCCGGAGAAACCTCGGCGCGTCATCCCGCGCTTGCGATCGACCCGCAGGACCGTACCATCCTGGCGTTTAGCGAAGACAATGGAACGTCGAGCGAGATTCACGTCTGGCGCTACACCGACTGAGCCGCCGTCTTACCAGACCTCGCCCGAGAAGCTTACACCCGCGCGCGCCGACCATCCTCGTGCGACGAAAGCACCGGTCGGGATGTACGAGGCACTGGCTTCGATGGCCAGCGGTCCCCAGATACGCAAAATCGTGCCGCCACCGACGCTGAGATAGCTCTTGGTGGGGCGGTCGGCATCGTCGGCAAAGCGCTGGATGCCGTTGACGAAACCGGTCAGGGCAAGACGCTGGGGCCAGACGAACGAGCCAAAGCTCGCGCCGTAGGTGATACCGTCACCGAATCCGCGAAAGCGCGCGAGATAACTCAGGTCGGTCGAAAACCAGCCGCGAATCGGGGTGATGGCGCAGCCGAAGCTTGCGCCTGGACTCAGGTCGATGCTTCCGTCTCCCAGCGCAGGCGTGAAACGGTCGGCACCGGTTGCGCCCAGTCCACCGACCTCAGAGCCCTGCTCGAGTATGCCCGAGTAGAGCGGAACACTGCCTTTGAGAGAAGCCGCGCTCGAGCAGAGTCGATTGCCCCAGAGCGGCGTGTGCAGACCGAGCTGAAGGTCTCCGGGACCGGTATTGATATAGCGTGTGCGTTCTTCGACTGTGTTCACCGCCCGAAAGAAACTGGTGTTCACCGAGAGCGCCAGAAAGTCGGTGAGACCGAGCTCGGCGTAGAGTCCTACCGATGTGTTGTCGTAGACGAATTCGGGCTCTTCGAAATTGCCCTCTACGTCATAGACGCCATTGGATTGAAAGGTGCCAGCCGTGACCTTTACGTAGGTCTCCCCGGCTGGTTTGACCCAGGCTTGAGCATTGGCGTTGGCCGGCGCAAGCGATACCGCGAGCGCGAGGCCCGCGGCCATGGTCATGAATACGCGTCGCATCTCTTACTCCGAGCCGTGCTCGGCTACGCGGAAGTCATTCGGGCGACTCCACTCGTACCACGAGCCGTCGTAATTCTTTGCCTTCTTGAGGCTCAGCCAGTGCAGACTGTAATCCCTACTGATACAGTGGGATTTATCTGGGTTTGACGTTCAGATCAAGCTCTGGATCCATTTACTGGTGCCTCTCCGAATTCGCGCTCAAGCGCGAATTCACCTCCCGTGGGGAGGTTTTCTGCTTCGCCCGATTCCTTGACTGGGGTTTCGTTGGTTTGCGATCTAGTGTTCCACCGTGGGTACAAACAAGGAATCAGGCAACGCAGAGGGCCTGCCTGAGGAGGCAAAAATTCGCCCCACCCCGCACATCGCGGAGTTCCAGAACTCGTCAGTACCGCTGGCGTTTCAGGATCAACCAGGCGACGACCAGAAAAACCACCGAAAAGCCGAGCAGGGGCAGAAGTTTGCCGCTGGCGGCAAGCATGTCCTCGTTGCCGCGCGAGAATTCCTGCAGGCTCTCGAAGCCCCACCGCGAGGGCATGAACGTGTAGATCCATTCGGAGACGCCCTGAAAGTCGTCTTTGTCGATGGCGAATTCGCTGAAGAGGATCTGCGGCAGGATCACCAGGGGCACCAGGCCGACGGCATAGTCGCTTCGCCGCACCGACGCCGAGATCAAAAGTCCCAGACAGGTGCCGGCGAAGGTCGAAAAGAGCAGGTTGATGATCGCCCAGCCAATGGGTACTCGCGTGTCGATGTACTTGTGGATGATCGCGACGTAGGCCACGACCTGCACGATGTTCAAAAGTGCCAGCACCCGCACCTTGCTGTAGAGATACGAGCCGACGTTCAGATTGAACATTTTCTCGCGCAAAAAGAGCTCGCGCTCTTTGACGATTTCGCGGCAGGCATCCATGCAGCCGAGCCAGATACCCGAGAGAGTCATCACGAAATAGAGACTCCCGGTCGCCTTGTCGACGTTCTGCCAGACGAGCACGGCGAGCACGGCGAGGATCGGCGACTGGATGAGCAAGAGACCGGTGTTCTTCCAGTCCGAGAGGATTGTCTCGAGATAGCGATCGGCCAGCACGCCACCCTGATACCAGTCGATCAAGCCTGGCTTTGCTTCGGTTCTGGCTATGGGCTCTTCTTCACTCACAGAGCGGCACCTCCCACTGGCCGTTTACCGAGTCGCCGAAGCCCGATGCAACGAGGCCTCCGCTGACGAAGTCCGGTCCGACCTGGTCGATCACATACCGACCACTGGTGATGTTGTTGCTAATTCCGAAGGTATCGCCCTCACCGTCCGGAACCTGAAAGATGACTCTCTCTTGTAG
>CAYFTY010000204.1:0-7013 GCA_964346045.1 uncultured Bradymonadales bacterium
CGGTTGTTGATGGTCTGGAGCACGCCGCTGAGTTCGGTCAGAGCGGCCTGGCCGTCTTCTTTGACTTTGGTCTTGCCGCTGTCGAAGAGGATGTTGTTGGCGAGTTCGATGACCATCTGGCCATTGCGGATTTTGACCTTGAGCTTTCCGCTCTTGACCATATTCGCCAGCTTTTCGGTGAGCTTGCGATACTCAGCGAGACGCTTCTCTTGCTGGATCTTCTGCTTGCGCAGCTCGTCGAGCTCGGATTTGGTGGTCGTCAGCGCCTTCTCGAGACCGCCGGTCTTATCTTCGTACATCGAAAGTTCGGCATTGGCCTCGGCGATCTGATTTTCGAGATCGGCCCTGGTTTCCTCGAGCGCAGCAATGCGGCTCTCGAGCTCGGAAATCTTGGACTCGAGCTCGGCCTCACTTTCGGCCTTGGCGGCCTCAGTCTCGGCGAGTTTTTGTTGGGTCGCCTCGAGATCTTTGACGACGGCGTTGTGCTTTTCTTCAGGCACGCCGCACGCTGCCAGACTCAAGGCGAGTAGGACGAGCGCTATCGTGCGCGTCATCATTCTCATGCAATCCTCCTTCTTTCTTTTGAGTTCGGGCGAGCTATACCACATCGACCGTCTAGGCCGCTACGGTCTCGTCAACCCCGAGTTCGACGGCCAACTTACGGTCGAATTCATCGAGTTCGGCCTGCTCGAGCGAGCGCTCTTCTTCGTCTGACGAGAATACGGTTGCGCCGAACACGACTTCTTCCTGGGCCTCACGCGCGCCGCGTGCTTCTTCGAGCTCGATTCCGAGGCGCTCGAAGCTGTATTCGGTCTGCGCTTCGTCGGTGACTTCGATCTCACCATCGAAGTCGAGCACCATGCGGTCGGCCCAGACTGGATCGAGGGTTTCGGCCCTCTTTTCATTCGCCGATTTGAAGACCTTTGCCATCTCTTCGCGCCGCTGATTCTCGCGATCGACCTTCTTCTGGTCGAAAGTCCGCTTGATTTTGCGCGCAATCGGCACAGCGAAAAAGATCGTACTGAAGATCAGGGGCACCCAGCCGAGACCGATCGTAATGCCGGGATGCACCGCCTGTTCGGCGGGCAATACAAAGAGCACAGCCGCTGCCATCATGAGATTGAACGTATTGAGAATGCCGATCCACCATGTCGAAGACGATGAATTCCGGGTGAAGGGCTCGAGGACTTTCCGTTTCGTCCAGATCGGCGGGACATCGGTCGTCGAGTCAGATTCGTCGGCGCTCACGCGCAGGGCGTCGAATCGATAGAGGAGATTTCCGTAGGGTGAAACGGCGACGTCTCCATTGAAGCGCATCAGGCCTGCGGTCAGCGCGTTTTCTGCGTCATCGAGAGATTGCCCCGAACGTGACGCCCATTCAGCTGCCGACACGACCCCCTTGCGGTGGCGCACGAATCGGGTGAACGTCTTCTGCGCCTCGAGCGGGTCCGTCTTTTTTTCGGGGCCGAATACGAAGTCAAAGACCTTGTGGTAAAAGGCGCGCTCGGGTTTCGGCTTTCGGCGACGGCGCGAGCGGCGACGTCCTCGCCGGCTCATCGATGAATCATCGAAGAGACTGATCCAGAAGAGAACCTCGAGCGTACGCGCAAAGAGATAGAATGGCAGCCCGATGAAGTCGCCGTCGATGTCGACGTCGCCATCACTGGCAGTAGCTGCCGCGATGCTTGCGATCGCGAGGGCGAGCAGCAGGAGTAAAAAGATGATGGTGTAGCCGACGAGCGTCACCATGATCCAGACCTTGAAAAACCACGTGAAAGCTTTCCACGCCCCGGCCTTGATGTCATGCCAGAGCCGCCCGGGCTCTTCACCACGGCGCACAAAGGCAGGATCGAATCGATATCGCAGATTGCCGTCATCATCGACATCGAGGTGGCTCTTATAGGTCGAAAGCATGCGACGCAGTGTGCTCTCGACTTCGTCGTAGCCAAGCCCGGTGTCGGCAGAGACGTCGCCGGCGGTCACTGTACCGCCTCGATTCTCGAGGCTTTCGAGAACCCGGTCTTCGAGTTCGTATTTGTTCAAATCACTCATCGGGTCTGGAACATAAACGCGGGTCGGGACTAGTCCATGAACGCAGAACGTGGTTATCTTGGGACTCATCTCAGCCCCGATAGATTCGAGACGCATGCGAGAAAGTGACCAGAGCACAGGGATCGGCAGGTGGCTGAAACTAATCGTCCTCGTCGTATTTCTGGTCGGCTCAGCTCTTGCGGTGCACCAGATGGGGCTGAGCGACGACACCCTGCGTCGTGTTCGAGATCTCGTCGCGCGCGATGCCGGATGGCTGGGGCGCGCAGGATTCGTAGCGACCTACGCGCTCCTGATCACACTCACCGTTCCGGGTACGATCGTAACGGTCACAGGCGCAACGATCTTTCCGATCGAGGAGGCCTTTGTATATACCATCGTCGGCGCGCTCCTCGGCGCGAGTGTGAGTTTCGCTATCGGGCGCGCGCTCGGACGCGAGGCGGTCGAAACGATCCTGGGCAAGGCCGACGAAGGCATTCTGGCAAAGATCTCGAACAGTCTCGAAAGAGTCGAAGAACATGGTCTGATCGCCGTCGCATACCTGCGAATGGCCTACGTCCCATTTGTGGTTTTGAACTATCTTGCCCCGCTCACCGGAGTGAGATTTCGCGATTTTCTGGTAGGGACCTTTCTCGGGATCCTCCCAGGCACCTTTGTTTTCGTGTTCATGGGCAACACTCTTGGTGAGGTGGTCAAGACGGGTGAGTGGTCTGCGCTCTGGATGTGGAAAACCCCTGTAGCCATTGGACTTTTTGTCGCAAGCCTGGCGCTTCCCTGGCTTGCAAACCGATGGTTTCGAGGGCGTCGTTCGAGCGCAAACCACGGCACCGAAAAGCCAGATTAAAAAGCGTCGAAACTCAAAAAGGCGAAAAATTTCCGGTGATGCCGCCCTTTGGGTATGATGTAGATAATCCGTCGCTATGAGAGCGCGAATGGACTCGTGTTGAGAGAGCGCAACGACGGAAGAGGTGACGGCGTTTAGAAGCCATCACTCGAGCAAGGAGCAGGGTCGTTATGTTA
The DNA here is from genome assembly GCA_964346045.1 of uncultured Bradymonadales bacterium. Classification (GTDB taxonomy): domain Bacteria; phylum Myxococcota_A; class Bradymonadia; order Bradymonadales; family Bradymonadaceae; genus CAYFTY01. The sequence continues at coordinate 3,070 of CAYFTY010000204.1, forward strand.
ACCCTAACCAGGAAGGTTGGAGAGTCGATACGCATCGGCGACGATATTGAAATCGTCGTGAAAGAGATTCGTAGGAATCAGGTGCGTATTGGCATTGTGGCTCCTCGCGAGATTCCCATCTACCGCGAAGAAGTCTACGAAAGCATGAAGGCCGAGGAGGCCGAAGAACAGGACGATACGGGAACCGAATGACGAAGGGCGCGTCCGACCGCAACCTGTGCGTCGCCATGGGGCGCACCCGTATCGAGACGATCCCTCGAGATCCGTATCATGCATGGGTCTACTGGGAACTCACGGCCGAGAGCCTGCGGCAAGCCGTTGGAGATCTCGATTATCTTCCTCCACTCGAACTTCAGGTCCGGGGACGACCCGCCGAGAGCGAACCTCTCGTTGCGGCTTCGTATGTCGTCAACCACTGGATCGCCGGGCAATTCGTCGAGGGATTGCCGCCAGGACTCCCCTTCGACGTCGTACTCGGAGCCCGCATCGACGATGATTTCGTCGTGATCGTGAGTTCATCGTTGAAGCGTGCTCCGCGCAGCAGCGCTGGATCGCGGGCCGCGGCCTTCGTCTCGCTGGTCGAAGACCCGCGCATGGGCCCACCCGAGCTAGAACTAACCGACTATCAGGTCTCCGAAGCCGAGCTCGTCATCCATGTCGACGGCGGTGAGGACTGAAATGTCAAAAGGCTTTGTGAGCATCGTGCTTCATGCGCACCTCCCCTACGTGCGTCATCCCGAAGAAAAGACACGCGTCGAAGAGACCTGGTTCTACGAATCGATGATCGAGTGCTACCTGCCGCTCTTGCAGGCTCTGAGGCGACTCGATGATGCTGGCGTGCCGGGGACGCTCACCGTGAGTTTGAGCACGCCGCTGATCGCGATGATGTCGGATACGCTGCTTCTCGGACGATTCGAGCGCCATTTCGAGCGGCTGGTGCGTTTTGCCGAACGCGAGGTGGAGCGCACTCGTTCCGATGCCGATTTCGCGCCGATTTCTGAGTTTTACAAGGGTCGATTACACAGCCTCTACTCGTTTTTCACCGAAGATCTCGACCGCAGCATCACGCAGGAGTTCGCGAGGCTCCACGAGAATGACCGCATCGAGTTGATCACGACCGCCGGGGCGCATGCGCTCTTGCCGCTGATGCATCTGACTTCGACGCGCCGTGCGCAGGTCAAAACCTCGATCGACTATTTCGAAATCATCTTTGGGTTTCGGCCGCGCGGCATCTGGCTTGCCGAGTGCGCGTTTACGCCCCCGATCGACGCGCTCCTCGCCGAGAACGAGATCAGCTACACCTTTGTCGAGTCGGCAGCGATCCGGAAAGCCGACGCTGCGCCTGTATTTGGTAATTACGCGCCGATCCTGACGCAGAATGGTGTCGCGTTTTTTGGCCGCGACGAATTGGTCCGAGCCCAGGTCTGGGAGCCCGAAGGATATCCCTCGGACCCACTCTACCGGGACTTCGATCGAGATATTGCCTTCGAGCTCGAGCCCGAAGAATTGGGCGATTATCTTGTGGGCGACGAAGTCTACACTTCGGGACTGAAGTATCATCGGATTACCGGCACGGTTCACCCCGATGACAAGCTCCCGTATCACCCCGAGCGAGCGCGAGAACGTGCGTGGGAGCATGGTCGGGATTTCGTGCGCGAGAGGGTGCAGCAGTTACGCTCGGCACAGGACCGCATGGGCGATCGGCCTGCGCATCTGACCTGTGCCTTCGAGGCCGAGTTCTTTGGCCACTGGTGGTTCGAAGGCACGACCTTTCTCGAGTCGGTCTTTCACCATGCTCAAGAGCAGTCCGAGACCATGCGGCTCGGGACGCCGCTCGAGTACATGGGGGCCGAACCGATCCATCAGCTTGCGACTCCGAATATCTCGAGCTGGGGTGCAGGCGGCTATTTCGACATGTGGCTCAACAGTGAGACGGCCTGGCTCTATCGCTATCTGCACAATGCCGAAATTCGGATGCGTGAGCTGGTCGACAACTATCCCGAGGCGAACGGTTCGACGGCGCGCGCACTACGACAGGCCGGCCGAGAATTGATCCTGGCGCAGGCGAGCGACTGGACCTTCATCATTCGCAGCGGAAACTCCCAGCATTACGCCCTTGGTCGAGTGGAGCAACACATTTCGAATTTCCAGAAGCTCGCCGATGCCATCATCGATGACGAGATCGACGAAGCCTTCCTCGAGGACCTCGAGACGCGACACATGATCTTCCCGGATTTCGACTGGCGAAGCTGGAGTGCTCAATAAGCATCGAGCCAGGCCACGGCGTTTTCGAGCGTGGTGAATCGATAGGTTTCCTGCAGCCGACGAAAGATGTGCGCGTAGCGCGCTCTCTTCACGGTCCAGGGCACGTCGAGGTCGGGTTGCTTACCCACGAGATCCTCGACGCCCGGGTCGCAGGCATCCATGAAATCGATAGCATGGAATTCGAGCTGGAAGAGCTTCGGATAGGCCCGACGTATCGCGGGTAAAGCAAGATCGAACCCGGATTCGCCAAGCAGATGCAGGCTTGTACCGATGAGCGGAAACCGTACGCCGGGAATCAGCGCCATGGGAATCTGCCAGAGGCCACCGCCGCGGCGCCAGAAAGGTCGACCCATCTGGTAAGGCGCGATCGGCGCCAGAAGGGTATCGGCGCGCGTCATCGAACTGCGGCTGGGGCGCCCGCGGAGCTCGAGCCATCCCATGACTCCCGCTTTGGCAAACCAGTAAGGCGGGCAAGGAAAGACCGAAGAGTCGTAGCGGTATCCGCGCCTTACGAGCACATCGACGATCGTATCGTCGACATTATAACCCGGGGCGCGAAAGCCGCTCGGAGTATGTCCGGTGATCAAGCGAATCGCCTCTTCGCCCAGACGGATGTCTTCTTCGAGCAGAACTCTGGTTTTATGGCGTAGCTCGTAGTCATGAAAATACGAGTGATTCGCCAGCTCGTGACCTCTCTGGTGCGCCTCGCAGAGAAGTTCGTAGTGGCCCTCGTCTTTCTCGACGTCTTCGCCGATCACAAAGAGTGTGGCCGGATAATCGAGCTCCGAGAGAAAGTCGAGGAGTCGCCGCACGCCGATATGATAGGCCGTATCGGGTCGCGGGCTTCGAGCGCTCAGTCCATGAATGGAGCGATAACAGTCAATCCCATCGAGATCGACCGTGATTGCTGCGCGGCCCGTCATCGGTGGCGAATCCGAATCACCCAGGCGAGCCGGGCCATATTCTTCAGGACGTTCGGAACACGCCTGAAGAGGTTGATGCTCGGCGGGCGCTTTTCGACGACGGTGACCGGAATCTCGGTGAGCCGGAAGTCCATGCGCTGCGCGCGAATCACGAATTCACTTGCGAAGAGATCCTTGTCGACGACACAGCGATCGACGACCTCGAGCAGGCGATCTCGCTTGAACGCCTTGAGCCCGTGGGTGTCGGTTCCTTTGAAGCCGACGAAGACGCGCAGCATGAAGTTCAAAACGTTGGTGGCGAGACGACGATAAGCGGGCCGCTTGTCTCGCGAGCTGTCCAGCGCCTTGGAGCCGACCACCAGGTCATAGCCCTCCTCGAGTTTGGCGGTGGCGCGCTGGTAGAAGTCCGTGTCGCAGAGATCGATCTCGTCGCAGATCACGATATTGCCCCGCGCCTGCATGATTCCCTTGCGCATCGCCAACCCGTAATTGGGTTCGCCGGCGCGAATCAGGCGCAACTCGGGGTGACGTTTCATGAGGTCGGTTGCGACCTCGACCGTCGAATCGGTCGAGCCATTCTCACTCAGAATGATCTCGTGGTTGTACGCCCACCCTTCGAGGTTCGCGAGCTTCTCGGTGAGGTCGGCGACCGACGCCGAGAGAATCCCCTCTTCATTGTAGACGGGAATCACGATCGAAACGTCGATCTCTTCGCTTGGATCAGCCATGCGAGTGCTCGGGACATCGGGAGCAGTT
>CAYFTY010000205.1:0-6968 GCA_964346045.1 uncultured Bradymonadales bacterium
GTGTGCTCGCAGACCTTGAGAGCGAGTCCGACGAGCTAGATGAGGAGTCGCCCGGTTAGACGACCAGGTCACGAGGAGATTTGCAAAGCCTGTCGTTGTTACTCGTAGTCAGAGCAGCGTATCGCCGGGTATGCTATATCCCACAAGAGCGACTCAAGATTGTGGGTGCCTGCTGGCGCGAGGAAACGCTCAATCCCATGCTGGCGCTACGCGTCCTTCGCGCGAACGGCTGGTGGGACGAATTCTGGAAATCAGAACAGGAACGACGTGCCGCGTAACCGATCACGATGGATCACACCCCCATGATCTCGTGAGCTTGCCTTTTGACGCTCACGCGACGTAAGAAGGACACTCCGCAAAGGTAGCCTGTCTGTGGACAGCCCGCTCGGAGTCTAATCAATCAAACACAGACTATGTATGAAGACCCGTGAGAGGATCGTTCGCGGACGCGGTGCGTCGCAGACCCGCCGCGCACTAGCAAATATGCGTACCCTCGGGGGACGCGAAGAGAGGTATGTCATGCAGCGAATCATTCGTATTTTCATTTCTGTTCTGGCGGTCTTCGTACTCGCATGCTCTTGCGGCGACGACCCGTCCGGTAGCGCCAAAACCGATTTGGATTGTGGCGCGGGCTGCCCCGTGGATCAGGTTTGCTTCGAGGGAGCGTGTTACGAGCAAGGCTGCACGACCGACGAAGATTGCCCTGCAGATCTCACGTGCAACGATTCCGGCACCTGCACCGACCCTTGCGACGGGGTTCAGTGCCTTCTTGGCGGCGTTTGCAAGGATGGAGAGTGCGTTCCTGGCGATTCTCCCTGCTCCAACAGCCAAAAATGTAGCGGGTCCCCGTGTGACAACTACGGGCAGTGTTCCTGTCTTTCCGACGGTATTTGCGGAGTATCGTGCTCGGGTGATTCCGAATGCATCGGCGACGAAGTGTGCTCGGATTCGAAGTGCCTCTTACCTGGATCTTGTGAAGGCATTTATTGCCCGGTTGGTGACGTCTGTGTCGAGGGTGTGTGCGTCACGCCCGAATCATGCGGTCAGGGTAACTGTAACCCGGGCGAAGTATGTGTCGAAGATGTGTGCTATCCGTCGTGCACCGAGAGCTCTGACTGCGACGCGAGCTCGAATTGCTACCAAGGCGCCTGTCATACCGCATGCACCGAAGAGCTGGATTGCTCGCTCGAACCCGGCACCGAATGTCTTCCGACCCAGGACTCTGGTGGGGCGTGTGTCCCTGGAGCCTGCTTCGGCGTGGAATGTTTGCTCGGCCAGGTCTGCTACGAAGGTGGATGCTACGACGCATGCAACCTCGACCAGGAGTGCGTGGGGCAAGCGAAATCCTGCTACCAGTCCGGCACATGCCGCGACACTTCGGACCCCTGTGAAGGTCTTTTCTGTTTGGTCGGCGACGTCTGCTACGAGGGCGCGTGCTACAACCGATGCGCAGACGACGGCGACTGCACCCCTCCCAACGTTTGCTTCGACGGACGATGTGCCGAGAACGCCTGCGACGGAGTCGACTGCCTACTCGGCGATGTCTGTGTCGAAGGATCGTGCATCACGCCATGCACCCAGGACCAAGATTGTCGAGTCGGTGTCTGCACTGTTGACCGATGCACGCCTCACCCCTGCGACGGCATGACGTGCCCGATGGTCGCCGAGGGAACGCCGACGAGTGGCATGCTCACGATGAACGAGCCCCGCAACGACCTGACCTTCGACGCGGTAGAAGGAGAACTCATCGCGCTGCGCGTGACGACCTCGGATCTCGACGGAAGCTTCGTTCTCTACGGACCCGATTTCGCGAATGTGGGCGCGGCCGACTTCGACTCGACCAACACAGGTTGGCTGCCCGTTCGAATTCCTCAGGATGGCACGTACACCGTTTCGATCACGGCATCGAGTACTGGCTCTTTCGAATTCGACTACACACGCTACGGCCTCGACACGCCGACCGACTCGCCGTTCTTCGAGCAAACGATCGTGAGTACGCAGAGCTTCAATCTCTTCGCGCCGGATGGTCACCTCATCGCCGCGGACCTCGTGCAACCCGGCACCTCGCAATTTGGCACGTTCGCGATCGAAATTCTGCAACCAGACCTCCAGTGGACTTCAGCCCCCACCGTGCCCGGGCACGAGGTTTCAGCCTCGCATCAAGGGCAAGATGTCGCGCTACTGGGAAAGGCGGCCGAGACAGGTATCTTCCGGGTGCGGGCGACACGCTCAGTGGGCAGCGGTGACCTGACGGTGCGCATCGGGAAACTCCGAGAAAGAACGATCAACAATCCGATCCTGGTGGATTCAGCAGGTACCTGTGCCGGACATCAAACCGGCATCCCGCGCCTCGCAGCCGCCGCAATCACGAGGCAAGCCTCCGTCGAATTCTGCGATGGCTCGCATCCCGAGTACGGCACGATCGTCCTCGACAAGAATCGAGTCTCGTTGGTCGCTTCGGCCGGCGCCAACCCGCGCGTCGTCTACAGCGGCACACGTAGACAGCGCGACCAGACGCTCGTGCGTCTCGAGGCCTCGGACGTCACCATCGACGGCGTGGGTTTCGAAACGAACGCCGGCGTCGATTCGACGCTCTTCGAGCTCGCCGACGGAGCCAGCGGCGCCAGCTTCGAAAACATCGAAGTCGCATTGCAGGGTACGGCCGGATTCCCCAGAGCGCGCGTGTTTCTCGTCTCGGCCATCACCGCTCCCGGGGCTATTTCCATCACCGACTCGACCTTCACCGGGCCCGTCTCGATGGGCATCCTCACCGGCCCGAATACGGTCTTCGCGCGTAACCGAGTTTCGCCCATGGTCGGACTCTTCGACATGATCATCGACGGCGACGGCCTGACCTTCGAAGAAAACGTCCTCGGTCGGGCTGGCCCTACGCCAACAAGCAACGCAATCTCGTGGTCGAGCCTGCTATTCGTCGGCAGCAACGTAAACTTCGCGAGGAACCAGATCTGGCTCGACGGCTTGATCAGTTTCAACGCCGGAAACGGATTCAACCGCACGAATCGCGAGTCGAATGTCACACTCATCGACAACCAGATCATTCACAGCACCGAGAGCAGCATCTCGGCGGTTTCGGTCTTGAATCTGCAGGACCTCGATGGGGTCTCGCTGGATTCGAATTATCTCGAGGTGAATGTCCCCACATCGGTCGCGCTCGAGCTCGACGAAGTGAGCGGAAGCATCACGAATAACCGCGTTATCGGTCTCGAGGGCAATGTCGTCGAGATTAATAACGGGCAGGGGCTCGCCACAGATCCGCTCGTCTTCGTCAACAACACGATTCGCTTTGCCGGCACCGACAGCGGCAAAGGACTCGAGGTCAACAGCGGCGGCTCGCGCGTGCAGGTCTTCAACAATATTTTCGTGAACCAGGCAACGACACCTACGACACAGCAGTGCGCAATCGATGCATCCGGTCTGCAGAGCAGAGAGTACAATCTCTATGAGAACTGGATTGCCCCAGCCTGTGGCTCGGGTGGAATCGGCTCCACCGAGCTCGTCGGATCGGCGAATCTGAACAGCGATCTCACCCTGACTGCGGGCAGCGCTGCCATCGACGCCGGACGGGCCACCGGCGCACCGGCCACCGACTTCGAAGGCGACACACGGCCGCAGGGCGCTGGAGTCGACATCGGCGCCGACGAGTTCTGAGGAGTACAGCACCGACCGGGCTACACAGGATCTCGCTGCGTGACCGGTTCTGGTGCGACGGGAAACTCCACCGAGACACAGGTGCCCTGCCCGGAGTGTGGTTTCGCACGTCGAGACACACAATCATCACCAGAACACAAACAATAAACTCATCTCATTCACCCTCATCAACGGACGAGCTTGCCTTTCGCCCCAACGATCCTATATTGTTCTTCGCCCTGTTGGAGACGACAGGTTCTTTGAAAACCTGGATTGCCAAGTCAATTCAGACCCCATATGGGGGCGTACTGGATTCGACGCGGATACTGATGATCACGTTGCATACCGTAGGTGTCAGTGACTACGTCTAACCACTGTTCAACACGTAATTGCAAACGACAACATTGCTCTCCGGATGGCTGCGTAAGTAGTCTGAAGGACTGACTCCAAAGGAGTCACGTCGACTGTGAGTTTTGCCTGTGAACTCACGGCGGCGAAAAAACAGCAGGCTTTTGGCGTGGGGAGGTTCGTTCCTTCGGCCTCACGCGACGTAAGAAGGACACTCCGAAAAGGTAGCCTGTCTGTGGACAGCCCGCTCGGAGTCTAAGCAACCAAACACAGACTATGTATGAAGACGCGTGAGAGGATGGTTCGCGGACGCGGGTTCGATTCCCGCCGCCTCCACTTAAGTTAAGCCCCGGAATGAAAAGAGATTTTCGTTCCGGGGCTTTTCTATGTGCCCGCCCTCAACGGCGCACAGTTTATCGCCGCTGCAACCCCAACCACTGGGTTGATTGTCGAGAGGGAAACCCCGCATCGGGACAGCGGGCGATCATCGCTTTAAATCCCCTACCTACCGCAAAATTCTTTTTCGCGCCGTTCTCACTAAAGTCAGACCGGCTCAAGCTCCTCGGGCAGGCACATCGTCATCGTGCCCGAACGGTCGAATTGAACCGTAATCCCCACCGCGCCATCGTGCTCACCCTCCCCCGGGAATCCCCGGACATCGACGACATCGCCCAGGTCTCCGGGATGCGCGTCGGAGCGTAACCCCTGTACCGGGGATGTGCGGGATCTCTTCGATGTAGTCGCGTTCGGGGTCTTCGTAGTGGAAGGCGGTCCCGCTCCAGATGGCGAAGCCGCCTCCGTTCACGCCGAGGATCTGTCGGGAGCCGGCGAGTCCGTTGCCCTGGCCCTTGCCGCTGGTGATTCCTCGCTCCATCGCGAGCTCCAGGGCATGGGTGTCGTTGTCGACCTGGTGGCCTTCGCGTAGCGACGCGCTCAGCCCGCGGCCGGCATCGCATATGGCGACCGAGAGCGAGTGTTTACGAGGGTAGAACTGGGCGAAGACCATCGCCGGAACTTGTGCTTCGGCGTCTCCATGGTTCATGTCATGAACGCTCGTGCTCGACATTGCGCAAGTTCCAAGCTATAACCGCTCAACTCAACACGGTAAACGCCAGATTTTCCAAACGCCCGGGACCTCAATTCCGGGGTAATCGTTCGGCACACTACGTCCCACGAGGGCGCCTCAGGAGATGTGACCATGAAAGAGCAGATTCGGTGGAAGGGTTGGACTTGTCTGGGCGGCTTGCTGTCAATCGCCCTACTTGCTGCTTGCGGTGAGGCCGACCCTCAGGGGTGCAGCGTCGCGACCGACGCTGACGGCACCCGCACAATCACGTGCGATGATGGGACGAGTGCGACCATCGAAGACGGTCAAGCCGGTTCGTCCTGCACGGTCGAGGACAACGAGGACGGCACGAAGACTATCTCTTGCGAAGACGGCATGACGGTAACCATCGAGGACGGCGAGGAAGGGCCTCAAGGGCCTCAAGGGCCTCAAGGAGAGCCCGGTGACGTCGGCGCGGATGGTACGACCGCATTGGTGCGACTCGACGAAGAGCCCGTCGGTGAAAACTGCCGAGCCGGCGGCGTAGAGGTGAACTCAGGCCTCGACGCGGATGATAATGGAAGCCTCGAGGACACCGAAATCGATCAGACCAGCTACGTGTGCAACTACCATCCCTGTGGCGAAGGCGAAGTCCTAGACGCCGCCGGTGGTTGCGTCGCGGGAATCGAGCTCGTCGTCGAGGGATCGGTCGTCGTGGTCGACGACTGGCAGAACGCCTTGCCCCAGATTTCGACAGGCGATGCTTGCAGCGCGACCCTGAAATACGACCCGAACCAGACATCCAACGGTGGAAATGTCAACAACGCCAAATACTACAGCACGTCGGAGCCATACGGGCTCTACTCGTCGTTCGGCAGCTACACCTTCGATAACCTGACCACCGCGAATACCCTCGAATTGTGGCTGACCAACGACTACGGGGACGACTCCAACGATTGGTTCCGGGCTACCAGCTACACCGATGTCAGTGGCATTCAGGACACCGTCGTGATCAGGCTGCTGCTCGAAGATGAAGAGGGCACCGTCTTCACCGGAACGTCGATACCCGAGCAACTCCCCGCGCTGTCGGAGTTCGAGACGACCACGCTCTCACTGGTCGCCACCGACTTTGGAGCGGTGGCGATGCCCGGACCCAGGACGGTCGTCGAATGCACGGTCAGCTCGGTGACTCGAATCAACTAGAGCTGCTTCGAAACAGCACCCGTGTCGCCGGGGGAATCGGTCGAGCAACTCGGCCACCAGGAAATCGACGTCGGGGGACGGATGTAGTGAGCATGTCGCAGAAGGGGGCGTACAGCGCGTATCACAGTCAGTTCGTGGTGCTGGTACTCAAGCTCATCTAAGTCCTCACGGGGGCTAAAGTCTGGGTCGTAGTGCGTCAATTTTGGGACTCCTCAGCTGCGAGCCCTTCGAGCCCCTCGCGGATGAACCACGGCACCATCAGAAGGGCGGCGACGGCGCAACGGGAACCAGTACCGGAAGTCCTCCCGAACGGGAACCAGTACCGGAAGTCCTCCCGACGTTGTTATTGCTTGGCGAACGAGACGCCATGAAGTCTCGACTCTCGGATTTCCGTTCGAGGTCGTCGTCGGGTCACCCGTTTGGGGTCCTGGCCGGGCAAAATGGTCGAAATGCTCCGTGTTCGGGCCTCCACGCGCTGGAAATCCACTGCAGCGTCGCAACGGGAACCAGTACCGGAAGTCCTCCCGACGTTGTTATTGCTTGGCGAACGAGACTCTACGAAGTTTCGACTCTCGGATTTCCGTTCGAGGTCGTCGTCTGGTCACCCGTTTGGGTTCCTGGACGGGCAAAATGCTTGGAATGCTCCGTGTTCGGGCCTCCACGCGCTGGAAATCCACTGCAGCGTGATCGACAAGGCAGAGCTGTGCATCGATGGCGGGATATT
>CAYFTY010000206.1:0-6958 GCA_964346045.1 uncultured Bradymonadales bacterium
GCCCACGCCCAAACCGACGACGCCCACTCGCTCGTGCGGCACACGATCGAGCACCTGCCCCACCGGCCCGATCGGGTGATGGTATCCGATCGGCTCGCGACGATACTTCTCTTCGAGCGATTGGGCGCCGTGCGAGGTCGTACCGTGCGAGAACTTGCGCACCGGATGTCCGTTATACTCACGGTCGTAGATTCGATATGCGGCAAAGAAGCTGCGTTCTTCGGCCAGCAACCCGGTCGTCGATGAGAGCTCCCAGACGCCAAGGAGCATCACGGCCGAGAGTACCCAGTGCAGCCAGCGGGGGCGATACCAGGCGACGAGTGAACCGGCCAGGCAGATGGCCAGAGTGAGACCGAGTCTCCAACCGATGCCAAAGCGCAGGAATCCAACGGCCCAGAGCAAGAAACCAACTCCGGCCGTCAAGACGATCGGCGTGACATAGCGCGAATAATTCGGCCGCATCTCGTCGCGCTCCCAGAGATGCTGGAGCGTCGGGACGGCGGCAAGTGCGATGCCCAGGACGAGAAAATATTCGAGCATCCGGTCGAATACGAAGGGCGCCACCAGCGCGTTGAACACACCTCCGAGAGCACCCCCGAACGACATCCAGAGATAAAACTCGGTGAGACGATCGGCCCTGGGCCGCGCATCAGCGAGCATGCCGTGATACTGGATGGCCACCACGAAAAAGAGGGCGAGGTGCGCGGCGATGACCGTCCACATCGGGACGCGCAGCATGCTGATGCCGACGACCGCGAACACGAGCCAGGGCAGCGCGACCTGCAGCGCCCGTGGATTGCGCACGGGAGTCCTGGCAAAGACCAGAATGAAAGTCAGCAAGTAGAGCGCCAGAGGTAGCACCCAGAAGAGAGGAACAGCCGCAATGTCGGTCGTGAGATAGGCCGTCACTCCGAGCATGAGGCTCGAAGGAATGAAGGCGCAGAAAACCCACCACAGGCGCCGTAGCCACGTCGGGGCCTCGCTTTTCTGGCCCGCCTCGATGCGCGTGTCGCGGGCTTTTCGTAGCACCCATGCGCAGGCACCCGTGGCTGCCAGAAGCCCAACGAAACCGCCCGTCCATGCAAGGGTCTGAGCGTGGACACCGATCCAGGGCTCGATCAAGAAGGGATAGCCCAGAAGCGCCACCATGCTGCCGACGTTGCTTGCGGCGTAAAGGAAATACGGATCGTGCGCGTCGGGATGATCGGTCTTGCTAAACCAGTGCTGCAGCATCGGTGCGCTGGCAGAGACGACGAAGAATGGCAATCCGACGGCCGTCATCAGCTCGAGTAGGAGCCACGTCACCGGCGACGATTCGGCGCCGATTTCAGGTTGAACCATAATCGGCAGGATGAGCAGAGCCGCGCCCATGAGCACGAGATGCAATGCCGCCTGACGCGACGGGCGCAGCAGTCGCGCGCCGGCGTGCGCATACCCGTAGCCGGCGAGCAAGAGGACCTGAAAAAAGAGCATGCAGGTGGTCCAGACGGCTGAACTTCCGCCAAGTGCGGGGAGCAGCATCTTTGCGATCATCGGCTGCACCACGAAGAGCAGTGCGGCGCTCAGCAGCATCGTGAGGGCATAGAGGGCGACGATCATGACGGCTAGATCTTGAGGCTCTGAGAGTCGAGTGGTACCACGAATTTGGCGCGAGAGGCGAGTCGAGCATGCACAATCGAGAATATGCGCGGGTACTCGAAGAAATTGCCACGCTGCAGCTGGTCGCGGGCGATAACTTCTTCAAGGTGCGGGCGTTCTCGCGGGCTGCGCGCCTCATCGAGGGGCTCGCCGAGCCGATCGACGACATCATCGACCAGCGTCGTCTCTACGAAATTCCGGGGATCGGAGAGAGCATCGAAGAAGAGTTGCATGCTCTACGAGAGACGGGCGAGAGCCCGCGACATCAAGAACTCCTCGCGCGCATCGGTCCGGGAGTTTTTGACCTGTGGCAGCTTCCGGGGCTCGGGCTCAAGCGCGTGCAGACGCTCTATCAGAAGCTTGGCATCACGAGCATCGAAGCGCTCAAAAGCGCCGCCAAATCTGGAAAGCTCGCAAGCCTCGAAGGCTTTGGCGAGTCGGTTCAAGAAAAGCTCATCGCTGAAATCGAGGGGTTCGAACGCGGTCGTGGGCGCCGCTTTCCGCTTCCCCAGGCCAAAGCGCTGGCCGAGGAAATCCGAGACCAGATCGCCGAGTTACCCGAGGTGGATCGCGCGGTGATCGGCGGCTCGATTCGGCGCGGCCGAGAAACGACCGGAGATATCGACATCCTGGTCACGACCGATTCACCGCGCTCGGTCTCAGGCTACTTCAAGGATATGGAGGAGGTCGTCGAGGTGGTCTTTGACGGCGAGACGCGAGCGTCGGTGCGTATCACCAATGAGATCCAATGCGATCTTCGGATTCTCGATCCCGAACTCTTCGGGGCCGGCCTGCACTATTTTACCGGCAGCAAAGAGCATCACATCCAGATGAGGCTTCGCTCGAAGCGCCTCGGATTGAAGATCAGCGAAAAGGGAGTCGTGCGATATGACGACGCAACCGAGACCCCCATCGGGCCGATGAAGACCGAAGAAGAGGTCTTCGAGGCGGTCGGTCTCGACTATATCGCGCCCGAATTGCGCATGGGAAAAGATGAGATCGAGGCAGCCGAGAACGGCACACTGCCCGATCTTGTCGACCGCGAGCGGCTCAGGGGAGATATCCACGTGTCTTCGATCGCATCGGGCGGGCGTTCGAGCCTCGACGAGCTTGCAGAAGCCGCCGCTTTGCTCGGCTATGAATGGCTGGTCGTTGCCGAGCGCTCGCGAGGCGTCGACGAACACGGACTCGAAAGTGCCCGGATGGCAGAACGGCATGAGGAGATACGGCGGTAGAATGACGCCCATCCAGACGGCGTGCGGCTGATCGCGGGCGCCGAGGTCGCCATCGACGAGCAGGGGCTGCTGGATATCGACCACGGCCTGCTCGCCGCATGTGATTGGGTGCTTGCGGGGATCTACAACGATGCCGGAAGCGACGCCGATGAAGTGACACAGCGTCTGACCTGGGGTCTCGAGAGCGGCGTCGTCTCTTGCCTTGCGCATCCCACCCATCGCAAATTGGGCATCCACGATGGATATCCGTTTTATTTTGAAGAGATCGTCGGCGCGTGCATTGATTTCGGCGTGGCGCTCGAGATGTGTGGTGAGCCCTCGCGTCTCGACCTCAATGCGACGATGGCGCGTCGGGCGCGGGATCTCGGTGCGACGATTGCGATCGGGTCCGCAGCTACTGCCGCGGGCTCGCTGAGCTATGTGGAGTATGCGGTGCAGCAGGCACGGCGGGCATGGTTCGAACCTCGAGACGTGCTAAATTATCAGAGCGCCGAGGAGCTCTTGAAGTCGACCCGGACCCTGATTTCACATTGAGAAGCTGGCGAGACGTCTCATGCACACGCAGCTTCTTCGCCGTGAGGCGCTTCGACGTACGAGAGCGCTTTTGCAATGACGCTCGAATCGGCTCCCTCGAGGTGTGCGTTCTCGCTGAGGTGACGCCGCCAGGCTTTGGCGCCGCGAATGCCGTTGAAAAGATTGATCATGTGGCGCGTCAGCAGCGTGAGTTTCAGGCCCTCTGAGGCCATCCAATCGGCGTATGCGTAGACCTTTTCGACGGCCTCGTGTCGCGAGATAGACGGCGCCCTCTGATCGTAGAATCGTGAGTCGACCTCCGAGAAAAGCCACGGCTGATCGTACGCTGCGCGACCAATCATCACCGCGTCGACAGATGCGAGATGTTCGGCCGTCTCTTCGAGCGACTTGATGCCCCCGTTAATCTCGATGATCAGGTCGGGAAACTCCTCTTTGAGCCGATGGACTTCTTCGTATCGAAGTGGAGGCACATTGCGGTTTTCGCGAGGGCTCAAACCCTGCAGCCACGCCTTTCGGGCATGTACGGTGAAGCGCTTGCAGCCTGCTTCAGAGACGACTCGAACGAAGTCGTGCATATGCTCGTATTGATCCATCTCGTCGACGCCGATGCGGTGCTTGACCGTGACCGGGATGTCGACTGCATTTTGCATGGCTTCCCAGCAGCGGGCGACGGTCTGGGGCTCTTTCATCAGGCATGCGCCGAAATTGCCCGACTGCACGCGGTCGCTGGGGCAGCCGACGTTGATGTTGATCTCGTCGTATCCCCACTCTTCGCCAATCCGCGCGGCTTGCGCCATTTCGTCGGGTTGGTCTCCGCCTAGCTGCAACGAGATCGGCTGCTCGGGCGCATCGAAGTCGAGCAGGTAGTTCTTATCGCCTTCGAGGATGGCCCGCGCAGTGATCATCTCGGTGTAAAGCAGCGTGCGGCGCGTAATCTGGCGCATGAAGAACCGATAGAAACGGTCGGTTCGCTGCATCATCGGCGCGATGCTGATTGGATGTTCGAAGTTCGGATTCATAGCTCGCCTCGGCGGGCCAAGAACCTAGCGTCTCTGGCAGAAATTTCCAGCCTGCGGACAAAAAGAGGCCGCACCCGAATCAACGGATGCAGCCTCGCGCCGGGTTCAGCCGATGCTCAGCGGTTGGGCTGCGGCGTCAGTCGAAGATAGGGTCGAACGACCTTGAAACCCTTGGGGAAGCGCTCATTGAGCTCGTCCTCGTCGGTAATCGAGGGAACGATCACCACGTCATCTCCATCTTTCCAGTTGGCGGGCGTGGCAACCTTGTAGCCATCCGTGAGCTGGAGGCCGTCGATGACTCGCAGAATTTCATCGAAATTACGTCCGGTTGCGGCCGGGTAGGTAAGCGTGAGCCGCACCTTCTTGTCCGGATCGATGATGAAGACCGAACGCACGGTCAGGGTGCTGTCGGCGTTCGGATGAATCATGTCGTAGAGGTCGGCAACCTTCTGGTCCTCATCGGCGATGATCGGATACGAGACCGTCGTGTTCTGCGTCTCGTTGATGTCTTCGACCCACTCATGGTGCGAGTCGAGCGGATCGACCGAAAGTGCAATCGTCTTGACGTTGCGCTTCTTGAATTCGTCCTGAAGCCGAGACACGGTGCCCAGCTCGGTGGTGCAGACCGGGGTGAAATCTGCCGGATGCGAAAAGAGGATCACCCAGCTCTCACCGGCCCAATCGTAAAAATCGATCTTGCCTTCGGTGGTCTCTGCCTGAAAATTGGGGGCTTCATCTCCGAGTCGAATTGCCATCGTCTTGCTCCTGGTGGGTTGAATTCCTACCTGCGTGGTAGGATATGTATCAGGATGATCAAAAAGATCAAGGCGATTCAAAGCAAGATCAAGATTTTGAAGCCGGGTAGGGATACGCCGGAACGTTCGGCCGGCCTGCTTGCTCCTGGGTTTTGACGGGCCAGGGGCAGTGCCTGCAGCCGCTTCCGCAGCAATGCGTGCGCGACATCAAATAGAGAGAGGTCATCACGCGATAGCCACTTTCGGGATCGACGTAGTGATGCTCATTTCTCTCGCAGGCCGCATCGTGGCGGCGCAGAGCTTCCGGGGAGGGTTTTGCCATCGGGGTACATGTGCCTGAATAAATGCCAATGTTGAGATGCAACCACCCGTTCAAAGATACGTGTCGAAGATCACTCGTCTTTTTTGACGGGGCTGAGCCGCTCGAGATTCGGCGAGAGTGCCCGATCGAGCTCGTCCCAGAAAAGATCGAGGTGATCGAGCACCGCGAAATGTCCTCCGTCGAGCTCGACGAGTTTTGCATCCTGGGCGGCTGATGCATATTGACGCGCGTTGAGGATGGGGGCCATTCCATCGTCTTTGCCATGAAAGAGCAGGGTGGGAGCTTTGGTGGGCTTTCCCTCGCTGGTGACGCCTGCAATCAGCACGAGCGCGTCGAGATTGGCCCGGTACTTGGGTGCGAGCGCCGAAGCGCCGACCGAACCGTTCGAGATACCGCCCATGACGAAACGTTTGTAGCCCTGATGTTTGAGGTCATTCATCAACTGGTCGACGAGTGCTGGGCCCTTGCCCTCCCACCAACGCGCGTCGAAATCGAGAGTCGGACAGATCGTCATCATATTTCGTTGTGCGGCCGCGCGCGCGACCAGCCAGCAGGGGAGAGTCCAGTTTCCGCCGTAGCCGTGCAGAAAGACGAACACTCGATCGCTGGGTTCGGGTGAGGCAAAGACCAGAGCGTCGATTTCGCGATGCGATGAAAGCTCTCCGCGCACCGAACGCGGCACGAGGGTGGGCGCGGCGATGTACTCAGCCTTCATCGAATCGTATGCGCCCTGCATCCCCGGCAAGATTGGGCTCGTCTCGCCCTGTCGCGAGAAATAACCGGTCACTTCGAGCAGGCGGGTTCCCGATACGGCGAGGTCTCGCTCCGAGAGCGGATGGTAGAGGGGCACCTCGGCGCCCGGGTTCTCGGCGCGGACTTCGACTCCTTCTGCGTTGGAAGCGAGGAAATGATGAGCGCCCATACTTCCCAGAAGCCCCATGATGCCCAGGAAAATCAGGAGGCTTCCTGTGCGGCCGATCGACCACATGGCGAATCCAGCCCAGACAAAGAAGCCCGAGATCACCAGGATCCATCCCCAGGGCGAGGGCCCCGATGCCGCGAGCAGAGCCGCTGCCGGGAAGTAGGCGATGGCAAAGATCAAGGCGAGAAGCCCACCGATAGCCTTGAGAAACGCAGTTCCTCTGGATGGCTTCTGAGGTGCTGCCGGCTCTTGCGCGGGCTGAAAATCAGGTTGTACCTTCACGGCTGGGCTCCGCTTCATCCATTTTGAGAGCCCCCATGCAGGCGACTCATCGACTCTTACGATAGACGGCAGACGACGGCCTGTACACTTCCCTGACGTCGTGACTGCGCGTCGAAATCGCCTACTTGTGATGCACTTGCAGGCGTGGCAAGCTGCGCGCTCACAAGAGGAAACGGCAGGAGAAAGAATGGCTTCCGAAGCAGTGGACTTCGCATCGGCTGATGCTGGTGCTTTGAATCCCGCGACCGGCG
>CAYFTY010000207.1:0-6951 GCA_964346045.1 uncultured Bradymonadales bacterium
GTCTGATCCACGTCTCAGAGCTGGGTTATTCACGCGTGGATAATCCCGCCGATGTCGTCTCGATCGGTGACGAGTTCGAGGTCGCCGTCACCAAGATGGAAGACGACGAAAAAGGTCGGCTGCGCATCGGACTCTCGCTCAAAGAAACCAGGGAGGATCCCTGGGTCGCCAAGATTGGGAATTACGTCGAGGGACAGCAGGTCGACGGCACGGTGACACGACTCGAGTCGTTTGGTGCTTTTGTTGAGATCGAAGACGGTCTCGAAGGTCTCGTTCATATCTCCGAGATGAGCTGGGAAAAACACGTGAAGAGACCGCAGGATGTGGTATCTCGGGGCGAAAAGGTCACGGTCGAGATTCAGAATATCGACCCGATGAAGCAGCGTATCGGCCTCACCATGAAGCTGCAGAGCGGCGACCCATGGTCGAATATCGAAGAGCGCTACGCCATTGGCGCCGAGACCACCGGCCAGGTCGAAAACGTCGAAGACTTCGGAGTGTTCATCCGCCTCGGCGGCGGGATTACTGCGCTTCTTCCACGCAGCGAGATGAACCTGCAGCGCGAGATGACCCCGCATAGTCGTTTCAAAAAGGGCGATGAGGTCACCGCCCGCGTGCTGAGCATCGAGAAGAACAAGCATCGCATGGCGCTGACGTTGAAATCCGCCGAAGAACTCGCCGAAGCTGGCGAGTCGGGCCCCAGCAGCTATTCGGATCAATCGGACGATTCGGGTGGATTCGGAACCCTCGGGGACCTGCTCAAAGACAAGTTGAGCGGCGATAGTTGAAATGCCGACCGAGCCAGCCGTAACGCTCGAGGTTGCGCTCATTTTCCTGGCGCTCGCTCTGCTCATCGTCATCTGGGTCTTTGCGCGTCTCGCATCCGAATATCGCGAGATCAATCGCAGGCGACAGGCCGTTCGCGACCGCCTGTCGAGTGAAGAAGCAATCGAATGGGACGGGCTGCAAGAGGTCCTTGGTGTTTTGCGGGATCGCGCGCGGGGATGGTCCACGGACCATTATGTCGACGCGCGCCGCACCATCGAGGCCATCGACGAGTACGAAGCCCGCGCCGTCGAAGATCCAGCAACGCTTGCTCAGAAGCGGGTTCATGCGCGTTCGGTCCTCGCCGAGTTCGACGAAGAGCCCGACGGGGCGCGCCTTCACATCATCGGCGACAAGCTCGGCCGAGGTTGAAGCGAAATCCCTCGCAGCGAAGTCTCATCAGGCTGTCGATGCGCTCTTGAGAAGCGCTGCATTCGGCGATACTCTCGATCCCAACGAGTTCGATCACATTCAACAGGCCCTGAGCCGATTTCGAGGTGCCCATGTACCGCAAGTTACTCACGTTCTGCGCAGTCGCAGCAGTGTTTACAATCCCAGGGCTCGCCGCCGCTCAGCAGATCACGGTGGTCGACACCAATCTCACGCTCGAGGAAGCGACGGGTGGGCTCTCGTATCAGAATCTGCCGGCCATGTTTCCGATGGATCTCACGGCAGATATGTACGCGACCGGCACGCTTCATCAAAAGGTGACGGTCTCGGCAACGCCAGGCATGCGCGAGACGACGATCTCGTTTTGCCTGGTGCAAACCGATCGCATGCCAGCCAATCGCGCTTGCTCGGATCCTACGGCTCTGAGCTTCATGATGAACGGCGAGTTCACGGCCAATCAGGCCGTCGATACCTTTGACCAGGCCGGCAACCTCGACTTCACCATGCCCCTCGCCGAGGTGCTCATCATCGCGGGCGACGCCACCGGCAATCCGGTGGATTCGTCGAATATGATGTGGGACGGAAGTCCTGACTTCTCGCTCTACTACCCGCTCACAGTGCGCTACGAGGCGGTGCTCGTGGCCAATGGCGCCACGTTCATGGGGTTTCCCAGTGATCCGATGATGAACCCGCAGGCCGAGACGCCGACGATCGACCCGCCGGCGGGCTCGTTCCAGGATTCCGTACGCGTCACGCTCGAATCGGCCACCATGGATGCCGAGATTCGATATACCACCGACGGCAGTGATCCCGACGAAAACTCGAGGCGCTACGAGGGGCCGCTGACCTTTCTTGAGGATACTCAGTTACGGGCGCGCGCCTTTGCGATGGACATGGACCCGAGTGATATCGCCAGCGCAGACTATACGATCACCGTGCCAGACAGCGGCCTTCGCGGCCGCTATTACAACGGGCGAAATTTCGGGGAGCTCGCCAATATTCGCACCGATTCGCAGCTCGACTTCATGTGGGAAGGCGGCGAGTCGCCAGCACCGGGAGTCGATTCGCGTTTCTCGGTGATCTGGACGGGTACGATCGAGCCACTCTATTCGGAAACCTACACCATCAAGACCGTCAACGACGATGGGGTACGACTCTGGGTGAATAACCAGCTCTTGATCGATGACTGGGAGTCTCACGGCCCGCTCGAGCGCAGCGGCAACATCACCCTTCAGGAGGGCGAGCAGTACGATATCTGGCTCGAATACTTCAACGGTGGTGGCGCTGGAACCTTGCAGTTCATCTGGGTGAGCCCGACGCAGCCCGAAGAGATCATTACCGATAGCCAGACGACGCCGTTTCCCAATGATAATACCGCGTTCGTGAGCCTGCTCGTCGACGAAGACGATACCGAGATTGCCGAGACCATCACCGAGCCGATCCAGCTCGAGGTGAAGCGTCGAGGAGGTATCGACGACGCCGTCAGCGTGCAGGTGATGCTCAGTGGTACCGCGGTTAACGGCGAAGACTACGAGATGGTCGGCGGCACCGTCGAGATTCCGGCCGGTGAGCTCTCGGCCAATATCGAGATCTTGCCCACCCTCGACGGAGAGGTCGAGGGCGAAGAAGAGATCGTCGTGACGCTGACCGACGGCAATGGTTACACGCTCTCCGAGCCGGTCACACAGACCATCACCCTCTTGGACTTCGACACCGAGTCGTTCCCGCTCGCCGGTGAAGTACGCTACACCGGCACCGAGTCGGGGCAGATCTTTGTCGAGGCCTTCACCGACGCCGACGAAGAATTCGAGAAATTGCAGACCGTGCTTCTCGACCCAGGGCCCTTCTCGCTGAGTGGCGGCGAGGGCGAATATCAGGTCGTGGCTTTCATCGACACGAACGATAACGAGCGACTCGACAATGACGAACTCTGGATTCAGAATGTCGACGAGAACGGTTTTCCGATCTACTACACGCCGCCGGCCACCGACATCGTGCTGAATCTCGATGAAGCTCGTGTCGGCGATGTTCCGCCCGAGATCAATGAAAACTCCTCTTCGGGTGATGATGGCGGATGTGCGACTGCAGGCTCCGGTTCTTCGGGCGGCCTCGTCGTGATTTTGCTGGTGGGGCTCTTCTTGCGGCGACGGCGCTCGAACGATGGATTCTTGGCGAACGCCTGAAAACCGTTACGATAGTCGATGTACTCGGTCCGGAATGTTGATGATTGAATTTCGCGCATGGTGGGTCATAGGAATCTGTAGCTTGCTCTTGAGTGCGTGCGCCCTGCACGAGGATATCGAGCAGATTACCTATCAGGAGCCTGATCCGAATAACGGCACGAGTAATATGCAGGCCGATATGGATGCGGGATTCGACATGGCCGATATGCCTGTCGATCCGTCTGATATGGCTGTCGATCCGTCTGATATGGCTGCGGATGCCGATGATATGACGGAGTTGGCCGATATGGCCGATATGGCCGATATGGCCGAAATGGCCGACGCGACCGTCGATATGGCTGCGGATATTGGGCCCGACATGCCCGTCACCGGCATGACCTGCCCCGACGTCGATACGACCGCCATCGATTCGGATTGTAATGTGATTGCCCAGACTGGATGCCCTGTGGGCGCAGCGTGCGGCTTGACGGTGATCCAGAGCCCTCCCGATATCGAATTCGGGCTGCGATGCCTGTCGACGGACAACACGTGGACCCAACAAGATGGCGAGACCTGCGGCGTAGACCGTTGCGTTGCCGGCCTATTCTGTCTGAGCAGTGTGAGTACCTGTTTCAAGTACTGCGAACTCGCCACGGCGATCGGGTGTGACCCCGACGAGTTCTGCGCTCCGATCAACGACGAAACCTCTGAGATCGGTGTGTGCCGCGCGAGCTGCGACTGAGTCTTATTCAGTACAGCGTAGATAGAGTTTTTCGATACGCGCCTTTTGTGCATCTTCGGCCTTGATGGCCAGCGCGCGAAGCGCGACGCACCGATTCTGCCTCAGATAAAAACTCCCCAGCTCGCGCGCATCTTTGGTGCTCTCGTAGAGTGAGCGATAGATATCCTCGGCCTCATCGATCTCGTCTTTCGTCTCGAGTAACCAGGCCCTGGCACGCAGGCAGTTCTTGCGTTTCGCACCCACGAGCGGAGCGACGCAATAGTGGTCGTACGCTTTCTGGACGAGCTCGATTTCGTCGCTTTCTGCCCGGGTTGGATTTGGACTGCGCAGGGTCATCACCGCTGCTGAGATCGCCGGATCGCCGGGGACCTGCCCGAGGGCATCAGCAGCGGCTTCGCGGGCTTTTTCTCGTTCACCCTGTCGCAGCAATGTGTCGACGTAGAGACCCCAGCCGATCGGCCCCTCATCGGTCGCTTGTCCCGTCAGAATCAGATATTGAGACCAGAGCTCGGCGACATCCCACATTTCGGCTGACCAATACGATTCGATCACCAACTCGTAGGGCGTCGAGTCCTGAGGGCGTTGATCGAGCAGGCCGAGCGCAAATTGAATCGAGGCGATGCGCCCGCGCAGCGTGGTGAGTTCACGCGCTGCATAGCGCCAGCTCTCGGCGTCGCCATCGGCCATGATCTCGGCCATTAAGTCGGTGTCTTCGCCCACGTATCGCGCCAGATCGGATGCCAGCCGTCTTGGTGTGGGCTGATGAGCTGCGATGTCTTTCCACGTCTGGACGGCCTCGTCTTTTTTGTCAGCGCGCCAGAGAGCAAAGGCATGAAGTAATCGCACCGAGGTGCGGCCTTCGAGTGCAGCAGCTCGCTGGACGAGGGCGAGATGGCGTTGCCAGTCTTGTTTTTCGCGGGCCTCACGAGCGAGCGCTACATAGAGCCGTGATTGCCCCGGGATGAGCTCGATGGCGCGTTCGGTATCTTCGATCTTCTCAGAGAAATTCGAAGGCCCCTCGGCTCGTGCGCCAACCACCGACATGGCCGCGACCACCAACACGCAGCCAGCGGCGATGCCCATGCTTTTCTTTGTGTCGGCATGCCAGAACGGATAGTCGACCAGATGGGTCTTTTGCGGACCGTTGGATTGGTGCAGATGGTGGATCTGCCGATAGAGTGTCTCGAAGACCAGCACGGCTGGCAGCGAGATCCCCAGCGATAGAAAGGGGAAATGCAAGAGGGCGATGCCGGCTAGAAAGATCCAGACCGCGAGGCAGAGCGCCGAAAAGAAACGGTGGCGCGAAGAATCGTCATGGTCGACACGAAGGCTCGCGAGCGGCAAGACGAGGCAGGTGATGACGATGAGCGTCGTGGGAACGCCCAGGGTAAAAAGCCACTCGAAGGGCTCGTTTTCAATGGTCACGAGCCGGTTTGCGCCGAGCGCCTCGAGGTTGACGTAGGGATAGATCATCTGGTCGGCGGTGCCGTTTCCGGCACCGACCCAGAAGAAGTCCAGCGCTGCGCGCGCGGCAGCACCGGCGAGCTCGAGCCGGATGTCGAGCGAGTTGAATATCCACTTTCCAATGGCTGTGTCGGCCAGAAAGCCTCGACTGAAAAGCCAGGCCAGAACGCCGCCGACGACAAAGATGCCCGCAGCGATACGACCTGCGATTCTGCGTCGTTCGATGGGCTGCATCATTACCACGAAGACCACCAGAGAGACGGGCATCAACAGGTTCACCCCGGCGCTCTCGCCCTGCAGCATCGCAACGAAGAGAACGACACCCGCAATCGATGTGGCGACCAACCATTTTCGCTCGCCGTCACGGCGGGCCGATCGCCACGCGAATGCCAGCGAGATGGTCGCGGCAAGGCCAAAGAGCGAAGCGGCGTGATTCGAACTCACAAATGTCGAAAGCCGCGGCGGAATCAAGGCTCGATAGATGCCGTAGAAGGCTTCGGCCTCGAATAAGGAGTGCGCCAGACCCACCGCGAGGCTCGCAAGGGCGGCGGTCGTCAACGAGATGGTGACGACACGCCACGCGCGGTCGCGACTGCGCACGTTGGCCGCCACGAGAGCGGCCATACCGAGCGTCATGAATCGAAGCGTACGGTCGGCGGTTGCGTGCGGGTCGAGTGAGATGGGGCGCGCTGCCTCGGCGGGTGTTCCGAGCGCTGCCTCGTGTCCGAGTGTGTAGATTTCGTAGACGCGCGGTGCCAGAAATTCGAGGACTGACAGAGGTAGCGGGACGAGCTGAATCACCGAAAATACGGCAATCACGAACATCCCCAGCGCCACCGGACTCATTCGCATGGTGAGATCGCGCCGACGATTGTATGCGACGGTAATCAGCAGCGCGCTGAGCATCAGCACGGCGAGCACGATGGCGGTCGAATAAAAGACCGAGCCGACCATCAGCGGTGCCGCGACGATCGCGAGCGCAATCACGCCGAAGCGCAGGCGCGCGAGTCGTCGCGTACTCGCGTGTCGTTTGTGCTTTGTCATGGGTCGCGCGGCCCGAGGAAGCTAAATCAGCTCGCGAGCTTATCTCGCGAGGACGGCTTTTCTTCGTACGAATACCGATAATAGTAGTACGCGTAGCCGTAACCCGCAGCGTCCTTTTTGATATCGTTGAGCACGATGCCCATGAGCGGCGCGCCGATGGCCTCGAGCTGATCGACGGTACGCTTGAGCATCTCCTTGCGGGTCTGACCGTATTTGAGCACGAGCATGACGGCGTCGACAGAGCGGCTCAAAATCAGAGCATCTGCGACCGCACCGACGGGCGGTGAGTCGAGGATGACGCGGTCGAATTTCTGCGAGAGCTCT
>CAYFTY010000208.1:0-6945 GCA_964346045.1 uncultured Bradymonadales bacterium
ATCTCGTCTCGCAGCGCCTGAGCCTTTGCCGGGTCTTCCATTGCGACTTCGGCGGCCTTTTCTTCGAGCTCTTCGATTTTCTCGGCATCGCGCCGCTCGGACTCTTCGGCCTTCTTGAGTCGGGTCCGCGATGATTCAACGAGCTTGCGAACGGCAGTGGTGCTCATCGACATGAGTTCGCCGAGCTCGAGCACGCCCATCTCGTCGAGCTCGAGCGCGCCAAAAATGTAGCTGACCTTACTCTTCGACCAGCCAAAGAACGCCGAGACCTGCGACTGCGTATAAGTCGGCCCCTCGGGCACCGACTCACCGTCGAGACGCACAAAGCTCGGTGCCACACGCAGATCGCGCCCATTCGATTCTTCGGGCCCGAGCGAGACCTGGCCGTCGGCGAGCGCGTGGACAAAGGCGCGCGCGCTCTCGAACTCGTTGGCGGCAGCGACACCGCGCTGGTGCACGTTCTCGGCGACCATCATCTTGAGCATGGTCTGATCGTCGATGTCGGCGATGGCGATATCGATCTCGTATTCGTCGCCATAGAGGCGACGCGCCGCCTCGATGCGATGGTGTCCGTAAGCAATCTCGACCTCGCCGCCCGTCTCACGACCGACGATATTCGACCAGAATCCGGTGTCGGTAATCGAGCCGATCAATCCTTCGATCGTCTCTTCGTCGAACCCGTTGAAATCGAGGTCACGAAAGGGGTTGGGGCGAATATTCTCGAGGGCGTATTTCATGGGCGACGGTCTAGCACAGGAATCGTACTCGCTGCACCCCTCGAACCGCCAAGAATCCACCGAGAATCCACACGAGCAGCCACGAATCCGCACCCGACTGCCTGGTCGCGCAGTCAACCGCCGTCCGCGATCGATACATCTGCCCCTCCGATAAATCCGCCGAAGACCGGCAAGCCCCAGCCCGTGAGCTGCGTACCCTGCACGGCAATCATCGCATCATTTTCCTGGCTTGCTTTTGTGCGCTCGCCATCTCTTGCATCGAGGCACCAGCGCCGTCGGGCACCGAGACTTCGAACCAGGATATCGGCGGCGTTGCCGATGCCGGCGCTTGGTGTTTTCCACTTTGACAGATTCGACCCGCGACGCTGACAGATTAGCTAGCGCACGAGATTCGAAGCACTGGACCGGGCGTTTGGTTTGCCTGATACTGAAATGTAGAGACATGCACCGATAAACACGGGGAGCAGATGCTGAGACACGCGAAACTAAGAAATCAACTCGTTTTACTCTTCGCGACGTGCGCACTCACGTGTGCCCTTGGCTGCAGCGACGATTCGTCTCCAGACGGCTCCAACGGGGGCGGCGACGATCCGGTGGCCGAAGCATGCGAGCTACTCGCCGGTGATCCGCAGGTCCTCGAAATTGATGAGGACACACGCGAAACGACTACGGTCGAGGACGCCGTCGATCGACATCTACAGGTGCCCTTCCTCGAATCTGACGGCTCGCTCGGCACGACCGGCGCGACCGTCAGGTTCCAGCTCGAGGATGCCGGAGAATATCTGATTCTCGCGTCCATGCCGCCGGATGTAGAACGCCCCGACGGCACTCTACCCAAGCCATGGGACTATCGGGCCAGCACTTTGCAGGATTATCGAGCACCGGCCTGCGAAGCCGCCACCTTTTCTGGGCGCTTCGAATTCCAACCTGGCGAATATCTACTGAGGTTTTACACCTTCGGCGACGTGGCGCAGGGTGACTTTGTCGTACTCGAGCTCGAGGAACGACACGATGATAGTCTCGGAGCTGCCGCAGAACTCAGCGCTGGTGTCATCGATCGCTTCATCGATTTTCCCAAAGTTAGAGACATCGGCGAGTCGCAAGAAGTGAGCAAGGTGATTTCGAATATCGGAGGCGAGCCACTCGAGGTCACCGGCATCGATTTGACTGGTTCCGGCAGCGATGCCTTCGAGCTGGTCGAGAGTCCTGAATTGCCGGTCTCGCTCGAACCCAAGGAGGGCTTCCCGGTGGACATTCGATATACGGGCACTCTGAACGACGGTCCTGAGTTTGCGACTCTCGAATTCACGTGGCAAGGGGCCTCAGAAGAGCGAATATCGAGGCTCGAGGTAACAGGGAATGCGCTCACCACCGAACTCTTCGCCTTGCCCGACGAACTCAGGTTCTTCGAGGTGCCCGAGGGCACTACCTCACGGCCCCAACTCGTCGCCATGACCAATCTGGGCACGCTCCCCGTCACGATCGATTCGGTGTCGCTCAGTGGTTCGACCGACTTCAGTCTAACCTATCCACAGACGACGGATCCCGAAGCCGACCCCGCGGACGACGCTCAGAGCGTCTCATTCCCGGCCGAAGTCGCGCCGGGCGAGGAGTTTCCCTTGAGGGTCTACTTCATGCCCTCGACAACGGAGTCAGTCGAGGGCCAGGTGGACATCGATGGAACGGTGCCCATCACGATTCCATTGATCGGCAACATTCCTCTCTGAGTTCGGGGTCTTGCGGACCCGTACGCGGGTTGGAGCTCCACTTCGACGTCGATCACCACCGCCTCGTAGTCGACGTAGCCGTTCGACGGGCGCGAATTCGCGCAGCTCGACCGAGAGCACGTTCTCCACCGTATTCATGCGTCATGATGTAGGCCTTCGCACACTTCCCCATCACATTCAAAATGACATTCAGCCGGCTTCGAAGCGTATAGGGAACGAGCGCAGCATGCGTCGAGATTCGACGTATGCTTTTTGAATAAAACCGTTATCCTGAGGGCCGGGTTAGAAAGGGGAGACGCATGGAAAACCAAAAGAAGGTATTCGGATGCCTCGCCGTTGGATGCGGCGGAGGCCTCGTGCTGATCACGCTTTTGACGGTGGCTATCTTTGCCTTCGTCATGAACGTCGTGAAATCGTCAGACGCCTACAAGATGGCGATGGAGAAGGCCGAGTCGAATCCGGCGATTGTCGAAGCCATCGGTACTCCGATCGAGGCGGGATTCTTCGTGACCGGCAGCATCAACACGACCGGGCCCTCAGGCAACGCGGATGTTTCGGTGCCGCTCTCGGGGCCCAAAGGCGAGGGCACGCTCTATATCGTCGCGCAGAAATCGGCCGGTCAGTGGAGCTTTTCGACCCTCGAATTCGAAGGGCCGGCAGGTGACCGTGTCGACCTGATGAAGCTACCCGATGGTGCCGAAAAGCAAATCGAATAGGCTCGCTGCAAATCGCGGCAAAGCTCTGAGGTCGTCGTGGACCGGCTCAGGTGGCCTCGACTGCGACGAGCCGCAAGCTCTGCACAATGCCGCCTTTGTCGAGCTGGATTGGCTCACCCTCAACAGTCTCAACATCAGATTTAAGTGCGACTTTGTCGAACCCGACACCGAAGTCAAGAATGACCATGTGAATCGCATAGGCGCAGGCGTGGATTGTCGCCAATTTCGCCGGGGAATATGAGTTAACTGCTGAACCTTCACTTTTGCGATACCTTCCTATCTTGCGGCGAAGCCTCAATCTGAATCGGGTTTGCTCGGGACACAGGCTCGACTCGAGGTCGGTGCGACTGCGAATTCACCGAGGGCCCGAGTGAAGGTGGTGCAAGATGGGTACTGGTGACTCAGCGTTCGAAGAGTAACGAAGACTGATCTTCGATGTAGGTTGTCCCTTCCATCTCGCCATCGAGTTGTGTGAAGCCGAGGTACACGAGGTCGAGGCTCGGGTGTTTGGCGAGACGATCGAGCGGAAACTTCGCGCTACCGAGGTTGAGGACGCGCAGTGAAGTAAGCTCGTCGAGCGCCGCGGGGTATTCGGACATCGGCAGGAAGCTGAGGTCGAGAAAGTCGAGGTTTTTCAGATTGGCGATCGAGCTGACATCGGTCAGATTCTCAGAGCCCCCGAGCTTGAGCTCGCGCAGACTGGTCAACTCGCCGAGCTCGGGCGGCGTCGCCTCGAATCCGTTCCCGCTCAGGTCGAGACGGTCGATCTCGAGCCCACGCAGAGCAGATATATCGCTGAGGTTTTCCATCTGCTTCAGCGCCAGGAAGCGCAGACTACGCAGCTCGCCAATCGCTGCGGGCACCGCCTCGTTCTGCAGCCCGTACGTGTCGAGCACCTCCAGGTTTTTGAGCGCTGCGATCGAGTCGAACGACTCGAATTCACAGTGTTCGAACTTCAGCTTGCGCAGTCCTACCAGCCCCGCGAACTCGGGCGGCGTTTTTTGAAGTTCAGACCACTGCAGCGACAGCGATTCGAGTTCGGGCATCTCGCGCAGCACGCTGAGGTCTGTATCGTCCCGAACTGAACCACCGAGGTTCAAGCGTCGCAGGCTCGGTAGTGCGGATAGCACGTCGGGAATCGCGTCCCACCAGAACGATTCGAGGTGCAATTCCTCGAGTTTATCCAGCGCCGCAAGCGCAGAGAAGTCCTCAACTTTCGAGCAACCGTAGATGCGAAGGTGGCGCAGGTTCGGTAGCTCCGACACGAGCGAGATGTCGCGAAGAGCCGGGACATTCACGATTTCAAGTGCTTCGAGCTGAGGCATCTTCGCCAGCGCCTTCGGGAGCTTTTTGTATTTCTTCGTGCAATCGAACGTCAGGAATCGCACGCCCGTACGCTCGGCGATCTCGTCGGGTAAGACCGTCGATTTCTCTTCGGTATACTCGATACGCTGCAGGTTCGGGTACTTTTCGAGGAAGCCGACCTCGCTCTTGTCGACCCGCGCTGAATAGACGCGCTCCAGGTGGGCGTCGGCATCCTCGTCGTTCTCCGGGTCGGTGACCTTGTGAAAATCGAACCCATCGATCCATTGCTGGAAGCTGATCGCGTCGGCATCGAGGCGAAAGCCGTAAGGGTAGACCGAGTCGGTGCCGTGCGTGCCTTGACGAATTGCGTCCACTACCTCGGGGGTGTACGGCGTCATGCTGATTTCACCGATCTTCATCTTCATCGTCTTATCCTTTTCATTGATGATGTCGCCTCATACTGCACCGCTGGCGCAGATCAGCTCAACTGAAACAAACTGAAAGGTGCGAGTGAACTTCGTGATGATCGCCATGGACGACGATGGCAATACGGCGTGCCGAAACGTGGTGAAGCTCTCTTGGCACCTGAGACGATTGTGGGCAGGATTCAGCGTACCCCCGAGATGAAGCCTTCGAGCGGCTGCGACTGAGGCACGTCGTCCTTGAGCCAGCAGTAGGCGCGGTCACCTCGATAGACCGCGCGGCGGTAAGTGAACGCCGCACACTGCGATTCTGAGAGACACGCCTCGCGGCAGACGCGAGGGTCGCCGATGTCCATCTCAAACTCGTCGAAGTTTGACCCGGGTCGGTCCACTCCAACTTCAAGACCTTCAAGACTCGCCGTCGGATCCTCGAGCGCCGCGCCGGATTGAAAGTCACCGTAGAACACGTCGCTTTGCGAGTAGTTGTAGAAGCCGAATCGCCCCGGCACGAAGGGGGCCGGCGAGTCAGCTGAAGCGATACGAAAGATCTCTTCACCACCGATCACGATCACAATTTCGTCGTCGGTGTAGGTCAGCTCGAAGGGGTACTCCGTTTGATCGGCCCAGCCGAACTCGTCACCCAACCGGGTATCGATCACGCGATGGATCGGACCGTCGACTCTCCCCCAGAACATCTCGGAATAATCCCCGTCGGTGACCTCACCCTTCAGGTGGGAGAGCACGAACCCAGCCTCCCCGTCAAACCCTAAATCGATTTGAAATTCGGCCTTCCATGAGAGCAAAAATGTATCGAAGCTGGTTTCGGAATCTGCATTTTCGGCAAGTGGGGATTGGTAGCCGAAGACAAAGCCGATGAAGTCCTCGTCGCTTCGATTATTCACCAGAAAGGTGCCGGTGATCGTCACGTCATGATACTCCTTCGGACTGACGAAGAAGGTCGGGTCGCCATTGACCGACTGCTCGACGCTGGTGCCGTCGTCTGAGACGGTCCAATTCCCGTTAGTCTCAGCGCCTTCCTGAGTCCACCCATCGAGAAAGATGGGGTAATTCAATTCCAACGAAGATTCGGTCTCACGGTCTTTATGAGATTCGACATATCCATCGTCTCCGGTACAGGCGACGTCGAGCACGCAGTCCTTGAAAGCAATCTCGTTGTCGATGTCTTCGCACGCCACTTCAGCGTCCTGTCTGGCCTGGTCCGGAAGATCCTCGAGTCGAGTGGGGCGTGCCGGGAATTCCTCGTCGACGAAGGTCGAATGGTCTTCGCCATCGGCATAGTCGAAGAGGCTCTCGTCCTCAGCCACTCGCCAGGACGATCCCAGAACATCCCTCAGATCTTTCCAATCTACGGGTCGCTCGAGCACGACTCCGTCGCGGGAACGAATGTCGTCACTTTTATCGCCGTTGAAATTTCCGAGCAGGCCAGAGACCTGGCCGCGACGTGAATCAGGAAGCCCAACACGAAGGTCGATGTGGCTGGCGCCAAGTCTAACCCGCGCCCGCTCGCCACCCCGCCACCGGATGAAGTACGTCCGACTCAAATCCTGCTCGATGCTCGCTCCGTCATCGAGGGCGAGGACTCCGGCCGGGACCTCAGTGGCTACACCGTCGATGAAAAGGGGTACGGGCTCGTCAGGATAGAAGCTCACGCGAGTCTCGCCGACCATGGTCGCCATCGCCGTCGTGATCGATACGTACGGACATAGTCCAGCGACGGGTTCGTGGCGCACCTGGATTTCAAAGGGTTCTCCACGGGTCGACTCGACAAACACAAATTCTCCAACACCCTGGAAGTCGTAGCTCACTCCGTCGAAGGTGTCGAAATGGGGATCTCCGTTGCTTCCACCCTTGAAGAAATTTGCGGCTGCACGCCCGGCGTCTCGGTCACCCGTGGCGGCTCCGCCTGCCGCAAAGAGCCCATCAAAGACCGAGTCGCTGTTTTTGTTCACGAAGTCGTTGACAGCATTACCGACGAGGACCGAGCCCAGCGCGCTGGGCTCGGTCCTCGTCGGTAATG
>CAYFTY010000209.1:0-6944 GCA_964346045.1 uncultured Bradymonadales bacterium
CCCGCCCGAGTACTGCGAATATCAACCATGGCACCCAGCAGCTCGGTGCGTGGGTGCCATGGTTGATATTCGCAGTACTCGGGCGGGTCGAACGGCGTCGGCCCGGTGCACGTAAGCCCGGTCGTGCATTCGTCACTGGTCGAGCAGGGAGGTAAACAGATCGAATCCTGGCAGACCCAGCCCATCGGGCACTCAGCCGAGCCCGAGCACGGGCGCGTGCAGATCGATTCCTGACCGTTATCCCATTCCACGCCGTGACAGATGCCGACGGCGCCGTTTTCGGTCGGACATTCGTGGCTGCTCGTGCACACGTCGCCAATCTGCAGTCGATTCGACGAGCAATCGCCGTCTGCGTCGCTCACACAGCCTTCGGGGCAGCATCCGTCGCCGTCGACGCAGCGGTCGATCGGAAGCACGAAGCATCGTGCATCACAGGTTTCGGCACTGCCGATGATGATGGCTGTCTCGCAGGCGTCTTCGAGGCTGCAATCGCTCAGCACCTCGGGACAGTTTCCATCGCAGAGCTCGCCGGGATCGAGAAAATCATTTCCACAGCCGGGTTCGCAATCGTTGTCGGTAACCGGCGTGCAACCCGGCGCGCAGCATCCGTCATCATCCTGGCAGACCGGCACGTTCGTGCACACGGCTTCGCAGGTGATGGGATCGACCGTGTACGAATCTTCGGTGCAGGCGATGCCATCATCACACGTACCCTCGGGCGGGACCGGGCAGCCATTGTCCAGAAGCGGCGGAAGATCTTCGACCATCATGTCCGAAGCGTCCATGCCCGCATCAGAGCCGCCAGGCGTCGAGGGATCGTCATCGCCCGAGCAGCCCGCGAAGACGAGTGCAATCATGACGATCGAGATTCGCAACAGGTTGGTGTACATCATTCATCCATCAGAATTGGGCGAAGAGCTCGCCCTCTTTCCATTTCAGAGGCGCGTAGGCCAGGTCGCCTCCGATGGGCGTACCTTCGACACGAACGCGCAGATAATCTTCGGTCAGTCCAACGTCTCCGTCCTCGACGACGATCTCGGCGGCCTGACCGCTACGCGCTATTCGATAGGCTTCGCCCTTGGCGACGCCTAACTCGCGCAGATCGCGACTACGTTCGGTCTTGATGCCGTGGTCCACTTTATCTTCGAGGTCGGCCGCGACCGTACCGTCACGCTCCGAGTAAGGGAAGACGTGCAGATAAGTGTAGGGAAGCGTCTCGACCAATTCACGCGTCTCAGCGTATTCCTCGTCGGTCTCGCCCGGAAACCCCACGATGATGTCGGCTCCGAGCCCGAAGTACGGTAGTCGATCGTCGATTTCGAGCACTCGGTCGCGGTATTGCTCGCGCGTATGCCAGCGCCGCATCCGCCGCAAAACCGTGTTCGAGCCCGACTGCATGGGCACATGCAGATGAGGCACGAGCCGACCATCCGATTCGGCGAGGAGGTCGACCAGAAGGTCATCGATCTCGGTGGCCTCGATGCTGCCGAGTCGAAAGCGAGTCGAGTCGACCTCGCTTACAAGTCGCTCGACCAATGTTGAGAGCGTATGCGTCTTTTCGCCTCGCTCGTTCAGGTCGAGCCCATAATGTCCGATATGAATGCCAGTGAGTACCAGCTCGCGATGCGTTTCGCTCAAGAGCCGGGCTTCGGCCACGATCTCATCGGGCGTTCGCGAGCGACTCGCTCCGCGGGCCAGCCGAGTCGCGCAGAACGAGCAGCGACGGTCGCATCCATCCTGGATCTTCAGCCATCCTCGAGTGCGCGTGCGGTTTTCTTCGAGCAATTCGCCGCCGATGGCCTCTTCGTCGAGGTCGATGAGCGGGCTTTCGGGCGCGATGATCTGGTTGGCCACAGCCAGAGCGTCCTGACCGGGCACGACGCTCTTCACCTCGGGCATGGCCATATATTCATCGGCGCGCAACGCGGCCGAGCAGCCCGCGACCACGATCTCGAGGTCGGGGTTGTCGCGTTTGGCGCGGCGAATCGCTTTTCGTGCAGCAGCATCCGCGTTATTCGTGACGGTACACGTATTGATGACGCAGACGTCGGCGTCTTCGGGCCGTTTGGCCACGCGACCCCCGCGAGCCTCGAGCTCTTGCCGATAGGCCTCGGTATCGTATTGATTGGCCTTGCAGCCGTGTGTAATGAAATAGATCTTCATAGCGTAAACCCCTCGGGGGCGCCGCATAGTGCCGAATTCTTCGACTCAGGGCAAGCACCGCCTGCTTGCTTCTCGCAACGAGGGGTTATCTGTGACATCTAGTAAAGGCAATTCTTCTTTCGAGGAGTGATGAATGGAAGTCGACGTAGCAATCATCGGAGCTGGAACCTCGGGTCTCACCGCGCGCCGCGCGGCTCTCAAACAAGGTGCATCGGTCGTCATGATCGAGGGAGGCCCCTACGGCACGACCTGCGCCAGGGTCGGTTGTATGCCCTCCAAGCTACTCATTCATCCTGCCGAACTCGCCCATCATATCGAGGACGCAGACCGGTTCGGTCTCGAAGTCGAGGGGTTTCGAGCCGACACGTCTAGAGTCCTCGAGCGGGTGCAGTCCGAACGCGACCGCTTCGTGGGCTTCGTCGAGCAGTCGGTCGAGTCGATCGACGATGAACAGAAGTTACGCGGCTGGGCGAAATTCGTGGATGACAACACGCTCGACGTCGATGGTACGATCGTCAGAGCGAAGGCGATCGTCATCGCGACGGGCTCGTACTCGTGGACCCCTCCGGAACTGCGCGACCATCCCGAAAAAGTGCTCACAAACGAGACGATCTTCGAACAAGAGAAACTACCGGACTCGGTCGCCGTCTTTGGCATGGGAGTCATCGGGCTCGAACTCGGGCAGGCCATGCATCGGCTCGGCACCCGCGTGGCGTTTTTCGACCCCACTCCGGGATTCTTATTCGTCAGCGATCCCGAGGTTCGCGCCTCGATCGAAGAGGTCCTCGGCCACGAGCTCGATCTCTATCCCGAGTCTGAGGTCAGCGAGGTCGAAAAAGTCGACCAAGGCCTGCGCATCACCTGGACCGACCGCGACGGAAACGAGCACCAGGAGGTTTTCGAAAAGGCACTTT
Source organism: uncultured Bradymonadales bacterium (assembly GCA_964346045.1). Classification (GTDB taxonomy): domain Bacteria; phylum Myxococcota_A; class Bradymonadia; order Bradymonadales; family Bradymonadaceae; genus CAYFTY01. Next base: position 3,078 of record CAYFTY010000209.1, read on the forward strand.
CGGCCGCGGGTCGACGCCCGAATCTGAGCGCACTGGGCCTCGAAAATACGTCGGTCGAACTCGACGAGCGTGGAATGCCCGACTTTGATGATCGAACGATGCAGATCGAGGATCTGCCGATCTTCATCGCCGGCGATGTCACGGGCGAACGGCAGCTTTTGCACGAGGCGGCTGATGAAGGCCATATCGCCGGCGGAAACGCCGCAACGTATCCGCAGGTACGCGGCGAAGTCAGGCGCGCAGGACTCGCGATCGCATTTACCGACCCGCAGATCGCGATCGTTGGGCCCGGGTATCAGAACCTGAACCTCGACGATATCGAGGCCGGTGAAGTCGATTACTCGCGACAGGGGCGGGCCCGCGTCATGGGTCAGAATGCGGGCAAGGTCCGTATCTACGGGACACGACGCTGCGGCTTCCTCGCCGGAGCCGAAATGTTCGGCCCGCGCGTCGAACATACGGCCCATCTACTGGCGTGGGCGCTGCAGAAGAGGATCACCGTCGAAGAAGCGCTGAAAATGCCCTTCTATCACCCGGTGGTCGAAGAGGGGATCCGCACCGCCCTGCGTGACCTGCAGAAGAGCCTCAAGCTCAGCGAGCTTCCCTGCGAAGGCGACGAAATGCGCGACGGGCCGGGCGCATGAGTCTCGTTGCTCGATTTGCAAAGCTCGCATAGGCTCTCCGTCGAATCGGAGAGCCATGATCCAGAGCCCACGACAACTCGCATGGGAAGCAGCGTTGATGCTCGTCGTCACGTTCGTGCTTTCGTATTCGTGGATGTTTTCGTCGATCTCCGTGCCCAACGAGCGCTCGCGTATCTATCTCGCCGTCGCGATGGCCGATGAAGGCACGGTCAAAATCGACGGGCCCCTGAAGGAATTCGGGCGCATCTACGATCTTGCAAAACGCGACGGCCATTTTTACTCGGACAAGGCGCCTGGTTCGAGTTTCCTCGCGGCCGTGGTCTACAAAGTAGCGACCATCTTCACCGACGCCGAAGAATGGCCGATCGAAAAGCTCATCAATCTGATGCGCTCGTGGCTCATGCTGCCGATCGGCGTCTTCGGGTTCTTGCTCATTCGCAGGGTCTTGCGTGACGTGAACGTCGATCCGCCGGCGGTCGATCTGGCGTCGCTGGGCTGGATCCTGGGCTCGTCGGCGTTCCACTACAGCACGGCCTTTTTCGGGCATCAGATCGTGGCGGTCGCGTTGCTGGCGGGAATTCACCTGATCTTGCGAGCCGAGCACGAGCGCTACCGCATGACGGCAGGCTCGCGTGGCAACATCATCCGGCTCGCGTTGGCTGGTCTCTTTCTGGGCATAGCCGGCCTTACCGAGTATCAGGCGGGCATTCCCTGTGTGCTCATCGCGATCTATCTCTTCGCTGGCCCAATACGGGCCGAAAAGACAGCGCTTCTGGCTTTTGCAGCAGCGGCCGGAATCTGTGTGTTGGCGCTTCTGGCGTACAATTCGGCCGCGTTTGGCGGACCCTTCGAACTCTCCTACCATCATCTCTCGAATAAGAAGCTCGCCGAGCTACACACCCAGGGCATCGGCGGGGTTACGATCCCGACCTGGGAGTATTTCAGCGGCGCGATGTTCTCGAAGCACCGCGGTTTGCTCACGACCTCGCCATTTTTTGTGATGGCGCCCTTGGGGCTCTGGATGCTCTTTAGTCAGAGGCGCCGGCTGGCGCTTCTCTTCGGTGCGATCGTTCTCTTCTACATCCTCTTCATCTCGTCTTCGAATATGTGGTTTGCGGGCTGGGGCTTCGGGCCGCGATTGCTGGTCCCCACGATGGGGATCATGGCGATACTCGCGGGAGTCGCCATCGATCGAATGATGCCGCTCTGGTTGATCCACGGGCTCGCGCGCGGACTCACGCTGGCAGGTGTTTTCTATCATCAAGCGATCCACGCCTTCTTTCCCGAGGCGCCCGACAGCTCAGAGAATCCCCTGGTCGATATCGTGTTGCCGATGTGGAAGGAAGATCTCGTATCTCCGAACCTCGTCGAGAAATACACAGACTTCAGCGGTGTTGAATCACTGGTGCCGCTGGGCATCGTGCTCGTTTTCGTCGCCGGCGTGATCCTCGGGCGTGGACTGACCGAGAGTGCTGGCAGGGTACATAAACGGGTCCTCGGTCTGATCGCGGCAGCGCTTTTTGCGCTCGCGCATCTGGGCACGATTAGCCAGATGGCGGGAACCTGGACGCCCGCGAAGCAAAAGAAATTCGAAAGCAGCATCGAGCGTTGGACCAAGCACGAGAACTCGCTGCGAAAAAGGGCGATGGAAGCCAATGACATGTTGCAGACGATGGATGAGTAGATGAATCAGCCTCAGTACAAACTGGCGTGGCCGCCCTTTACGCGCAGCATGATCGTGCTCGCCGTGCTCCTCTTTGGGGTGTGGTTCGGCGGCGTGCTGGCATCGGCTCAGTCGGTGGTCGTCGAGTGGGGCGCGCTCACGGCGAACGGCGTGCTCGAGGGATACCGGGTCTGGACCTTCCTGACGCACCCCTTCATTCAGACGGATTTTCTGGGGATCGTATTTGCAGTGGTCGCCGTGTGGTTATTTGGCGGTGAACTCGAGCAGAGTTGGGGCACACGGCGGTTCTGGATGGTGATCGTGGGCGCCGGCTTGCTCGGCGGCCTCTTCAGCTTTCCATTTCAGGTCTTTCTGGCACCCGAAGCGCCGCTCCTCGGTTTTCATGCGCCTATTCTTGCGCTGATCACGGCCTACTGCCGCCGGAATTGGAATCGGGAACTCTATTTCTTCTTCTTTCCGATGTCGGGCCGGACGATGTTCATCTTCTTTGCAGGCCTTTCGCTGGTCCTCGCGCTCTTCGCTCATTGGATCGTTCTTCCAGCGGATATCGCAGGTATCCTGGTGGGCTGGTTTGTGGATCGTCGCGGCGGCAGTTTTTCGTGGCGCGATCTCAAGACGCGTTTTCGAATGTGGAACGCACGCCGCCGTCTCAAGGTCGTGAAGTCGCCTGACGACGATAAGCCCCGATACATCAACTGAGCGGCGTCTTCTTTGACGCGGTGCGCCGGACTTTTCCCGGACGGTCTCGCATGCGAATCATTGCCGGAAAACACAAGGGGTTGCGACTTGCGAGTCCGGCCGACGATCGCGTGCGTCCGACGACCGACCGCGTACGTGAATCCCTCTTTGCGATCCTCGGGGATTTTCATGACGCGATCGTCGTCGATGGATTCGCAGGAACAGGGGCACTCGGATGCGAGGCGTTGAGCCGTGGAGCGGCCATTTGCTACTTCTTTGACCGGGCTCACTCATCGATCCGAATCGTCGAGGAAAATGTCGAGCGCATCGGAGCTTTGCAGCGAGCCCCTATATATAAGGTGTCTTTCGATCGGGGGCTCGAGCTTCTCGAAGACGATCCGGATCTCGTCTTTCTCGATCCTCCCTACGGGACGGATCTCGCGCAATCGGCGCTCGCCGCGATGGCCGAGAGCGACCGCATCACCGCCGGCGCGATGGCGATAGTCGAGCAATATTCATCAGATGAGCCTGTTCAACATGCCGCGTTCGAGCTGGAGGACGAGCGTTTCTTTGGCGACACCCGCATTCGTTTTCTGCGTCGTCTATGAACTTTTCGACAAAAGGGCTTGACCCACCGACCGAGGTCTGTATACTCCGCCTCCCGCGTCGAGGAGAAAAAACTCTCCTGACGCTGCCCACGGACGGGCAACCCGGGTCAGGGACGGGGAAGAAAAAAACACCTTGACAGTGCGAACTCTAGTCTCTAGATTCGCCCGCCCTGCTCGGAGCGGAAACGATTCGAGCGGGTCTTTGAAAACCGAATAGGAATTGAATTGAGGCGGGATGTCTCTCAGGCGAAGT
>CAYFTY010000210.1:0-3391 GCA_964346045.1 uncultured Bradymonadales bacterium
CTTCGATTATTCCTTTTCGTCCTCGCTACGCGTTCAGACCGTCTGCGCGCGAGATCTGATAGGATCCCACCTGGACCATTCCCCAGTCTCCGCTGAGGTCCGAGTACGGCGAGATTTCTTGAAAGGCCTCGGCAAAGAGCTGCATATTCGACGGCTCGTCGAGAACCTCGATTTGCAATCCATGCTCGTCGAGCGCGGCAAATCGAACACCGGCGGCTTCCAGGACCTGCCGCAGCTGCGCGCCCTCGGCACGCTGCTTCTGCATGAAATCGGCGTCTTCTTGAGAGTAGTCCGAAGTCAAAAAGAAGCCCGGGTCGTAGTCGTCGAAAAGACCGGGCATATTCAGGCGAAATTCACGCGGCGAAGTGGTGTATTCGCGCCCGGCGAGGTCGCAGGAGACGGCCGTCTGCCAGTACCAGTAGCCGCGACTCATCAGCAGAAGCTCGAGGTAGCCGGCGAAGCCGACATCCATCGTCGCCAGCTCTTCTCCACAGTAGTGGTAGTGGATCGTGGGATTACCGGAGCCGTCGAGATAGAGCGCTGCACATGCCTCGGGCACAAAGAAATCCAGCGGATGCACCGGCTTGAATCTTCCGTCGTCCCACTCTTCGTCGAAGTAGATTACACCCTGCCAGTCGCTGAAGACGTTCTGAATCGGCAAGAGGTCGATATTTCCGTGCGGTGAGCGGTCTTCGCCCGCCGTGTTCAGTGCCCACTTCAGCTTCAGTCCGTTGGTTTGCGTGTAGAAGCGACGCATCGCCTCGGGCAGCGGTTGTCCGAGGTAGGCCTCAGCCTGCGCGAGCTCGGCATCGGTCGCCGGCGGGTTGGTCTGATACTCGAGCACGCTGATCAGCGGGTTCTCGCGAAGCCCTTCGACCATGGAGTCGAAACGCTCGCGATAAGGTGTCGGATCGAGCGGCAGCGGCTGCGTGCGTGCCGGGATGTCGTTTGTCGACGCGTCCTCTTCGGGCGCGGCGTACGAGTTCTTTTGCCCTCCCTCGACGATCGGCAGCGTGACTTTCTGAGCCGCATCCATAGGAGAGCCTTTGACGTCTGCCCATGCCTTCAATTCGATGGTTACGCGTGGATCATTCAACGCCGCGTCAGGTTCGAGACCGAGCTCTCGCATCGCATTCTCGATGTCGACGCGGATGATGCAGAACGAGTCGTGGACGACTTCGCCAGGAACGGTCGTGTACGGCCAGCTTACGTCCGAGCCCAGGATCTCGCCCTCGTTGAACTCTTCGGCGACGATCACCGAGCGGTAGGTGTCTTCGGCGTTTAGAATCGCGGTCACCCGAAAGCCATGCTTCAAGATGATGGCTTCGGCCGTCGAGTGAACTTCGATGCGTCCCTTCAGCACGCTGTCCTGCAGGGGGAATTGCACGGATTCAGGGCTTGCGCCTTCGATCTGCGTGATGACCAGATTCACGCCGTGGCCACCGAAAAAACTCTTCACTTTGTCAAAAAATCCCATGTCAGACTCCTATTCATTCATATGTAAGTGAGCCGAGCATTGCGGCTCGCCGAGCAAAATGAAACTGAAAGAGTCTGAAAGGTTTGACGTCGTCGAGTCATGGGGCAGAGCGCCGACGATCAAGAGCCAGAATCAGAAGTCTGCGACTCGCTCCGCCATTTGGGGATAGTCGACGTAGTAGTTTCGGCTTCCCTGAAATCCTTCGATGGCATCGTTGCGCTCGCGCTCGGCGGCGTCGACCGGATCGAGTCTGTTCCAGGTGCGCAGTAAGGCTTCTTCTGCAGCCGGGATGTCCATATCGTAGGTGGTCGCGACGTAGAAGAGTGCCCGGGCGACGTTGCCTTTATGCGAATCACGGGGCTCGAAGACTTCGCGTCCCAGCGCGTCTGTGCCGAGCGATGAACCGCCCGAGCTCCAGGTTGCGAACTCGACCTCTCCAAACTCGAAGCTCGAGCGAGTCGAATTGGAGTAGGAATCGGTGGGAAAAAGATGATGAAGGTCGGTGTAGGGCCCGGCTTTGGACCGCGGCCAGGTGTGCTCGGTGTTCATGATCCTGTGGTCGGGGATGCCATTCGTCATCAGCTTCATCCCGGTGTAGACGCATTCGACGTCGCCGTCGACGTTGTCCAGGGTCGAGAACATGAAGTGGCGGGCTTCGACGTAGGTTCGGGTGTAGAAATCTGGACCGTGGGCTGCGCGAAATGCGTCTTCGAGGTCTGCGTCATTCAGACCGAAGAAAGGAGCCTCGGGCGCTGGATTGCATGGGCCGCCGATACATTCGAGCGTGAATTCGTATGCACCGCTCTGCGCGCCTTCGTTCTCGAGAACCAGTCGAAAGGTATCGGTCTCGCGGAAGTAGAAGCCGCGAGCAAGTGCGTTGGGATGCCAGGGAAGATGCGCGTCAGCAACACCCTCGGGGCGCGAATACATGATGCGCGTGTCGCCCTGATAAATCTCGAGGGCCGGATCCCAGCTCGTTCCGTTGTCCTTTTTGAGATGCATCACGACCGTGTCGTCGAGCTCGGCCGCGATATCGATTGTGATGGTTTCGCCGGCCCCGATCATGCCCGCGAGGGTCGTGGTCTCGGTGGTAATCTCGAAGTCGGCACCCTCGACCACGTATCCATGTTCGCGGGCGTAGGTCGCGAGTGCTGCGAGTGCTGCCGGACCTACCCAGTAGGCCGCGTCGAGCTCCTCGATGGTGGCAAAAGGGCGACCGACGTAGATCGACTCGGCTGCGCGAACATTGAGCGGAACTTCATGGTCGAGAACCTCGAACGAAGCCGTGTTGGCGACTTCGAGGATTCCAGCCTCGAGGGCGGCTTCTGGGGCGAGCTTGTCTGCTTTTCCACCGCAGTAAACACAGGCGTCGCGCGCCTCGGCCGGCTCGTCGGCGAGGGGTTCGGTTGCTTCGCCACACGCGGCGAGTACGAGGACAAGAGCCAGTATCCATTTCAATCGCTTCATTCGTATCTCCTCTGACGTTGCGAGGATTACGAATCAGCCAGGCGATCGAAACTAAAAGGTTCTGAAAGGCGTCTGAAAGCAGTCTATCTGAGGTACCTCAGGAACCTGCCTTCGTAGAGCTGCGGCGCGCCCGCAGGCTCGCAATCGACTTGCTCGAAGCCCAGGGAATTCAGCTCGAAACTGAAGCTCGATACGTTGCCTCGACCGGGATCGACGACGATCAGCTCGCACGTTTCGTCAGCGTGGCGCGCAATGAAACCGGCGAGCTGCTCTGCATGGTCGGGCTCGTAGAGAATGTCGCTTCCTACAATCAGGTCGAAGCGGCCGAGACTGTTTTCGGATTCGGTCCAGCCTGTACGCACGAATGGGATCGGAGACTCACCATTCAACTCGCAATTGGCGAGCAAGAAGCGGCCTGCTTCGCACATTCTGGCCCAGATAGGTTTT
>CAYFTY010000210.1:3491-6919 GCA_964346045.1 uncultured Bradymonadales bacterium
TCACCAGATATCGAGAGAATCTTCCTCGTCGCTCTCTTCGTCGGGCGTCGGGGTCGTGTCTTCGAGCTCGGATTTGGATCCCTTGGATGCCGGCTCGTCGTCGTCGACCGGAAGAAGAGGGGCCTCATCCGAGCTACTGGCGCTCTCTGGCCGAGCTCTGGCCTCTTTTTGCACGTCCTTTGGGGGCTCTTTCTCGGACTTCGCGCCCCATATATTCAAGGATTCCTGATCGTTGTCGGCTTCGTCGGCGCTGGCTGCCGCGGGTGCAGACTCCTCATCGGCCGTGTCGGCTTCATCCACTGCGTTGATCGAGCTGGTCTTTTCGGGTGGTGGACTGGGCGCGGGCTTCTTTTTGACGGTGGGTTTCTTTGCGCGCGCTCTCGGGGCGCGCTTCTTTGTAGCTGGCGGCTTTGCGGCTTGCGGCCGATCCCGGGGCTTGTCTGTGGCTGGCTGCCCGGCTTCGCTTTCGGTGGGCTCGCCCACCTCAGTGATTACCGCGACCGCTTGAGATGCGGTCGATTCGCCGGTTGCGACGGCCAGCGCGACCTCGACTGCGGGCTCTTCTTCTGCTGGCTCTTCTTCTGCCGGCTCGGGTTCTTCTTCGATCTCAGGCTCCTCAGCCACCGGGGCTTTGGCTTCGGGTGTCACTTCTTCTGGCGCGCTCGCGACCTCATCACTGGTCGTTGCTCCGGTGAAGTCTTCGATCGAAAAGACGCCCATGACGTGCGCGAGAACCCCCGCTGCCACAAAGAGCAAAAGCACGACGAAAAGGCCAAATAAGAGGGTCCCCGAACCGCTGTCGTCCTGAGTCGGCATCGCGGATACAGGGACTGCCGAAGGCGCACGATCCCGCGGTTCGAGCTCGCGTTGTTCGTCGTGGTCTCGGACAGGGACGGGCGCATCTTCGACGATGCCCGGGGCTCCGATCTGGGTGCCGCGCATCTCGTTGTCATGCTCGACCTCTGGCGGATGCGCCGAATCTTCGGGCTCGGGCGAGGCGTTTTGTTGCGCTTGTTGCGCGGGCTCGGTCTCGGGTGTGTGCGCGCTCTCGAAAGGCTGGGCCTCTGGCGAAAGCAACGTTTCATCGGCAGGCTCGTCGAGCGGCTTCGACGCGTCGACCTCCTGCGCGACGATGGCGTCCTCTCCGATCGGCACGGTTGCCGTCACCGCTTCGCGCTCGCGATCCTGGAGTGCAATCTGGTCGGCGGTCTTGATGATCAGCGTCGGATCACCACTGATATCGTTCTCTTTTGCCTGTGCTACGGTCACATTGGAAGCCGGGGAGTCGTCGACTGCCTCGGAATCTGCTTTCTCCCAATGTTGGATCGCGTCCGATAGTTCATCGAGGGTGGCGACACCCTCAGACGAAACCTCGACCAACCCCTCGACGTCGCTCTCGGTCGCAAAAAGCGGTGTCCCGTCCCGCGGGCACGTCGATATCGAGTCCTCGTATGTTGTCCCGCACGTCGTGCATCGTTGCATGCCGACCTCTCCGTTCCCCGAATCTTCCCGAACGGCATCACCTTAGCTGGATCGGGAGCGATTGACCACAATTGCCGAACGGCGGGTTTTCGCATGCGAGCAGACGCAAGAAGCGTTGAATCTCAGCGCGGCAAATCTTGTAGATCGCCTACCGAGTTCAAAAGATGTCGCTCGCAGGCGGTCAATTGCCCACTCGAAAGAAGCTGGTTCAAGGCCTCATACGAACCCCGGGCGGCCGCATTCCCGTGGGTCAACAAGACAAGCCTCTCGATGAGGATCTTCGCCCGCTCGGCTTCGATTTCGATCTCTTCTCCACCTATCCACAGTACACGTTTTCTGCGCATAAATCTTTCCTCGTTGAAGACAGATTTGATGATATTGAAAATCATTATCAATTTCAATGTGAGATTTTCAGGCCACCAAGGCGATCCCCAAAGCCCTTGTGTGAGGGCGACGTCCTTGCTCTCGAGGACTAATCGGCGAGGTTTGTCGGTTGGATCTGGAAAGGTCGCCGTTCCCTGTGTTACACGCACTCAATGATCCGGCGCCCCGTAGAAAGGCCAGCATCGAGGAGAGGCCATGAAGGTAACGCGAGAATTTGTCGAACGAATGCCCAAAACTGATCTGCATGTCCATCTGGACGGCAGCATGCGGTTAGAGACCATCCTCGAGTTCGCCGAAGAACAGGGTGTGCGTCTCCCCAACGATGCTTCGACCCCCGAAGAGCTGGCGAAAGCCATTCATATGGGCGAGACCTGTGAGAGTCTGGCGGACTACCTGAAAGCCTTTGATGTGACGCTGAGCGTGATGCAGACCGAAGAGGCCCTCTACCGCGCGGCTTTCGAGCTCGGCGAAGACGCAGCCAAAGAGAACGTCAAGTATATGGAGGTGCGCTACTCGCCGCTTCTGCATCAAGAAAATGGACTCTCGTTTCCGGTGATCGTCGAGGCCGTCGCCGAAGGACTACGCGAAGCCAAGCGGATGTACGGGCTGATGAGCGGTCAGATCATCTGTGGAATCCGGCACGTCACGCCCGAATCATCGCTGCGCCTGGCTGAACTTTGCGTGGCTTTCAAGCACCGCGGCGTCGTGGGATTCGACCTCGCGGGTGCCGAGGCGGATAACCCTCCCAAAGACCATCGTGAGGCTTTCTATCTCATTCGCAACAACAACGTGAACCTCACGATTCATGCGGGTGAGGCGTTCGGCCCCGAGAGCATTCACCAGGCGATCCACATGTGTGGCGCCCACCGTATCGGCCACGGAACGCGCCTTCGAGAAGACGGCGACCTCTTGAATTACGTCAACGATCATCGCATCCCGCTCGAGGTTTGCCCGACGTCGAATGTTCAGACGCGCGCCTGCGATGATTTCGACAGTCATCCGCTGCCTTTCTATCTCTCGTACGGCATTCGCTGCACCATCAACACCGACAACCGGCTGGTCACCGACACCACCATGACCGAAGAGTTCTGGCGATGCGTCGAGCACTACGACCTGGGGATCGGTGACCTGCGAAAGCTGGTGATCGGAGGCTTCAAGTCTTCGTTCATGCCCTATCGTAAAAAGCGCACCGTCACGGCCATGGCCGTCGATGAGTTCGACTCGCTGGTCAAAGATTTCGAAAACGAGCAGGGCGAAGAACATCACGAATCGTACCGACCCCGCGTCGCTCAAGAGATGACGACCGCTCACAAAGACCGCGACACCGGTGAGCTCGCGGCTCTCACCCGAGAAGACGTCGAGGCTTCGAAGGTAAAGGCCAAACAGGAGAAAGCCGAAGCCAAGACCAATGGCTCGACCCCTCCCTCAAAAGATGCTGCCGAGACCGACCAGCCTGCCAAAGACAGCGCCCCTGCCGAGTAGCCCGCCTTCCAGATCCATCCCGGGGCTGCGCATCTGGGATCTCTGATGCCTGCTCTAGGTCCGTTCGGATTCCGAGCCCC
>CAYFTY010000211.1:0-6914 GCA_964346045.1 uncultured Bradymonadales bacterium
CCTCCGAAAGGGTTCGGGGGCGCCACCAAGGTCCCACCCATCCCTTACCCCCCAGAATGCGGTGGCCGGTATGCTTTTCGAAACGCTCGAAAACGCTCACGCTCAGGGCAGCCGAGCCCGAGGTGAAAAGACGTGCGTCTCGAAAGGCATCGGGATCGATTTCTGCGCTATCCATGGCATCGACGAGCATGCGATACATCGTGGGAACTCCCATGAACACGGTGCCTCCATGGCGCAGGCCCCGCTCGATGGCTTCGGGCCCGAAACCGTCCTGCAGCGTGGCATGAGAGCCCCTTAGAAGGGTTCCGTGGATGCCGATGCAGAGTCCATGGACATGAAAGAGCGGCAGGGCGAGCACCAGGTCGTCCCCGGCCGTGAATCGCCAGAGCCGGGTGAGCGCGTCGATATTCGAAACTACTGCGCGATAAGGAAGGAGAACTCCTTTGCTCTTCCCCGTCGTACCCGACGTGTAGATCATCAGAGCGATATCTTCGTCATCGATCTCGACTCGATCGACGCGCTCGTCGTGACCGCTCAGACTCTTGAATTCGCCCTCGCCGACGCGTACCTGACGCGGTCTTTGCGAAGGCTCTTCGTCGAGGATTTCGTCAACTCGGTCGGCCATCTCGCCCGAGGCCGGGTGCACGACCAGCCGCGGCGCTGCGTCTGAGAGAATATGACGCGTCTCGACGACCCCATACCTGGTGTTGATCGGCAGATGGATCGCTCCGGCGTAGTAATTCCCGACGAGCGCTACGATGAGATCGAGTGAGGTCGGGAGAAGTACCGCGACGCGGTCTCCTTTCTCGACCCCCATTTTTTGCAGCGACACCGCCCACGCTCGTGCTCGGGCATCCAACTCGCCAAAGGTCAGCGAATCTTCACCCAGCGTAAATGCGGGTCGGTCGGGATGATGCCGAAGATGAAAGAATAGCTTCTCGGCGAGCATCGTATCCCTCAGTGGTGTGCGGCGTTGCCCTCGGGCCCGTGCGGATGACCATGTGCTTTTTCTGCGTCGTTGGCTTCGCGGACACGTACGATCTCGACATCGAAGTTCAGATTCTCACCGGCGAGGGGGTGATTGGGGTCCATATAGACTTTGTCACCTTCGATACGGGTGACCCAGAATGCCACCATCTGGCCGTTGGGCAGCTCGGCATGAAAGGGCATGCCTTCCTGAATGTCGACGTTCGCAGGAAAGACCGAGCGTTCGAATGCTTGCTCACCAGGTTCGACGCGTTCGCCATAGCCTTTCTCGGGCGGAACAGTCACCGAAAGCGAGTCACCGACCTTCTTTCCGCTGAGCTCGGCTTCGAGTCCCTCGACGATGTTCTGCGCGCCGTGTAGGTAGAAGAGGGGATCACCACCATCCGACGAATCAAGGACTTCACCCTCATCATTCTTGAGCGTGTAGTGGATGAATACGACTTTTCCTGACTCGATGACTTCCGTCACGTTGACTCCTTGTTTGGTCGCCCGGAGGGCGTATGAGTTGCGCGGACCGTACATGTCATCCTCCCATAAAGCAAAGGGTTGCTGGCACAGAAGATGCGTGTAGATTCTAGAGGTAACCGGAGGAAGTATGTCCAAACCCGAAAGACCCGAACTCGTCACCGACCAGATCTTCGACAAGATGGTCGCTCTGCGTCGTGATCTGCATCAGCACCCCGAGCTGAGCTGGCAAGAAGAGCGTACCAGCGCGCGAATCCGCCAGGAACTCGATGCGCTGGGGATCGAGCATCGAACCATCGCCCAATACGGGATCGTCGCCGATCTGCCCGGACTCGACGAGGATGCCCCGATGGTCGCCTTGCGCGCCGACATGGACGCATTGCCGATCCATGAAGAGACCGGGCTCGAATTCGCCTCGAAGGTCGACGGAGTGATGCACGCCTGCGGCCACGACGGGCATACGAGCATCCTTTTCGGGGCCGCACAGCTATTGCTCGAAGATCCTCCGCCGGTCGGGGTGCGCCTGCTCTGGCAGCCCGCCGAAGAGGTCGCAAGTGGAGCCGCCCTCATGGTCGAAGACGGCTGCCTCGAGGGCGTCGGCGCCATCTTTGGCGGACATCTAGACCGACATTACGAGCCGGGAACGCTCGTCGTCACCCCCGGCGCGGTCAACGCATCGACCGACCTCTTCTCGATCGATATCCACGGACGTGCCGGCCACGGTGCTCGGCCTCACGAGGCACTCGACGCAGTCGTGGTGGGCTCGCTGCTGGTCACATCGCTGCAGACGATCGTCTCGCGAGAGGTCGACCCGGCCCATCCGTCGGTACTCTCGATCGGCTCGTTTCAGGCGGGCTCGGCCCCCAACGTCATCGCCGGACGCGCCTTACTCGAAGGTACCATCCGCTCGCAGAGTCCGGTCGTGCGCGAGCATCTGCATCAATCTCTCGAACGCATCGCGAAAGCGGTAGCAGCGTTACATGGCGCTGCAGTCGACATCGAGATCGACAAACGCACTCCACCCCTGATCAACACGCCGTTCATGACCGAGTTCGCAAGGGCTGCGGCTCGCGAAGTCGTGGCCGAAGACAAGATCATCGAGCTGCATACGGCGAATATGGGCGGAGAAGATTTCGCCGTCTACATGGACCACGTGCCCGGTTGCTACATTCGCTACGGCGCGCAGGTAGAGGGCCGCGAGAGCTTCCCGGCTCACTCGAGCCAGTTCGACTTTCACGAATCGGCCCTGGCGACCGGGGCCGCGTGGCTCGATCGCATCGCCCGCAAGGCCGGCGCAAGGCTCGCGGCCGGCAAGCCATTCGAGGCCGAGGATGAATGAGATCGTCGCCAGGGAGGCACGGGGCGAAGATATTGACGCGATCCGCGAGATCTTCCGAAGCTCGTACGGGGACGACTATCCCTACCAATATTTCTACGACACCGAGTGGTTGAAACACTCGATTTACGGCGGTGATATGGTGATGGTCGTCGCCGAAGAAAGAAAGAGCGGCGCGATTCTCGGCACCGGCTCGGTCGTATTCGACATCGGGGCGCACTCCGACCTCATCGGAGAATTCGGTCGACTCGCCGTTTCGCCCGAAGCCCGGGGTCGCGGCGTTGGAAAGACGATCATGGAAGGCCGCGTACGCCTCATCGAAAACCGCCTGCACGCCGGCGTCGTCGACAATCGCACCAATCACCCCTATTCACAGCGAATCTCGAGAGACTTCGGCTTTGCGCCGGTCGGGTTTCTACCCCTCAAACACCGCTTTCAGCTGCGAGAAAGCATTGCCATGTTTGCGCGACATTTCGGCCCGGCGCTGCGGCTACGATCCAATCACCCCAAGGTGATCTCTGAGGTTGCACCGATCGCCGACATCGCGATGAGCAACATGGGGATGGAACCAGACGCGATCGTCGACGAATCGACGGCGGCCTATCCCCACGACGACGATTTCGAGCTCTCCGAATTCGAAGCCGACGGAATGCCTTCACTCCTGCGCATCGAGCGGGGTCGAGTGCGGGAACGCGAAGTCTTTGGACCGATGAGACTGCACTACGGCTTCTTCAAGCTCGCGACGCGAGAGGCCAATTACATCATCGCACGTCGACCCGGCGCTCCGCGCGAGTCGATCTCGGGTGCCCTGGGCTTTTTGCATGACCAATTCGAGGCGAATATCCGGATTTTCGAGCTCATCGCCGCGACGGACCATTCGGTGCGACATCTGCTCAAGGCGCTTCTCGAACGCGCGCGGAACGCAGACGTCGAGTACATCGAAATTGAGGTGAGCGCGCATGCACCGCGCATGCAGCGAACCCTCGCCGAGCTCGGATTCTTACCGGCCGCGTACGTTCCGGCCATGGTCTTTCATGAGGTCGAGCGTCTCGACGTGATCAAGATGGTGAGGCTCTTGACCGAGCCATTGCTCGGAGAGATTCATCTCGTGGACGAAGTACAACCACTTTTTGACGCCGTGATGCGTGGATTCGAGACGCAGGCCGTGCTGCCGCAGCTCGAATCGGCGATCTCGGGGCTCGGGATGTTCCGCGGGCTGAATCGAGAGCAGGCTCGCCGTCTTGCCAGCGCGATGAGTATTGACTGCTTCGAGCCGGGTCATGAGCTCTTCGACGGGGCAGGAGCCGCCGACGAACTCTTCGTTCTTCTGGACGGCGAGGTCGCCATTTCACTCGCTGGCGAAAGCCTCGCCCACGTCTCGGCAGGAGAGGTCGTTGGCGAAAATGCGATGCTTCAGGGTGGAGACCACACGGCGTCGGCGCGAACGACCCGGGAGACGACTGTCGGTGTATTGCATCGCAGCGAACTCGAAAAGCTCACGCGTCAGCGTCCGGACATCGGCGTCGTTCTCTACCGAAATCTGGCGATGAGCCTGGGCAAAAAACTACGGGGCGCCGACGAAGCTCTGCGTCAGAAGTGACTCGATTGCATCTCAAACACGACTCGCAGCGGGACGGACTTATGCAAAAGATGTGGGAATGGCTTGCCGAAGGCATGGACCTCGCCGTGGCTCCTTCGTTCGCAGCTCCTGGCTATCATGCGCGCTCGAAGACATGGGATGAAGACTCGATTCCCGCAAGCCTCGAGGGCAAACGCTACGTGGTCACGGGAGCCAATTCGGGGATCGGTAAGGCGGCGACCCGGCAACTCGCCGAACGCGGCGCAGAGATCGTGATGGTGTGCCGAAGCCCCGACCGAGCCGAAGAAGCACGAGACGAACTCATCGCGTCTACGGGCAACGAAAATCTGGAGCTCGACATCACCGATCTATCGAGCCTCGAGCAGGCAGCCGGGCTGGCCGAACGACTCGAGAACGGGCCGTCCGTCGATGCGCTCGTACACAACGCCGGGGCCCTTCTCGACGAACGCAAAATCACCGACGAAGGGTACGAGGTCACCTTTGCCGTTCACGTCGCGAGCCCTTTTTTGATCAACCGTCGCCTCTCGGATCAACTCGAATCGTGGCAAAGTCGCGTCGTCTGGGTTTCGAGCGGCGGCATGTATACCCAACGACTGCAGCTCGAATCGCTGGCCAGGGGTCACAAAAATTTCGACGGCGTCGTTGCCTATGCGCAGTGCAAGCGTGCTCAGGTGATTCTCACAGATGAATTCGCCAGCCGATACGGGATGCATATCAATTCGATGCATCCGGGCTGGGTCGACACGCCCGGCGTTCGTTCGTCGCTGCCGACATTTTATGACGTCACGCGCAAGATGCTGCGCTCACCCGACGAGGGCGCAGACACGATCGTATGGCTCGCGGCGTCGCCGCAGGCGGCCGATGTGTCAGGCGAGTTTTTCCTGGACCGCGAGCCGCGTCGCAAACATATCCCGCTCAAGAACACGCAGAGCAGTCGCGCTGAAATCGATGCGTTGTGGGAGCTCTGTGAAGAGACAGTTTCGCCCTACCTTGCCGATGCGTCGCGGTAGAACTCCACGTAGAAGCGAACGTCTCCCTCGGGTGTGATGTGGTGCTCGGCTTCGGGTTCGACAAACCCCGGATTCTTGGGATGCAGCTCTTCGACTTCGTCTCCCACCGTCAGCATCAGCTTGCCCTCGAGCACCCGGATCATCGCCCACACACCGGGCTTGGTCGAATGGTTCGTCAGCAGGTTTTCAGGCACCGAGTCCTGATCGAATTCGTCGCTTCGTTGATAGGGAATCAGTGTCGATGGCCATTCCATGGCGAGTCCTCGGTCGGGGTCACATCTCGGTGCAGAGATTATCGATACAGCGTGCCTCTGTCACGGTCGGACAGCTATCACACGTGAAATCGCACCGAGTCGTATTGAGCTCGATCAAATCGTAGATCGACTGCGCAACCAGTACGGGGAATTGATTGGTGACACCCTCGTCACAGCCGCAGGGATTGAGGTCGTCGCGGAGCACGCAATCTTCGTCGGAGTTGCATGCTCCGGCAGTCACGAGGCCACCTTTGGCCCCATCGGCAAAGGCATCACAGGTCAAGGCTTCTCGGAGCGTACAGGTCTGGTCGACGTCGCAGACCGGAACGAGCTCTGAGGGCGTGAATCCCGAATCGTACGAGCAGCTCTGCTGAGCACACGCGAATGGGTGCCCGCACGAGCCCGCATCGAGACGGCTCAACGATTCCTCGAATTCGCTGAGGTCGCTTCGAAAGCTCACCGAATTGGCACATTCACAATTCGCGGCGCGCTCGACCACGATACAGTCATTGTCCGTAATGCACTCTCGAGGCAATGCACGAATCGCCGACGCCACATCGTTCTGAGCGGCGATGCAGTCGACCCCGTTATTGCCGGTCTGATTCGACGCATTATTCGTCGATGCATTGTTGGCGGTATTATTCGTCGTGCCATTCGAGACCTGATTCGAAGCAGGCTCGTCGGTGTCCTCCGAGCCACATCCGAGCGCCATCGCAAAGACGAACATAAGAAGCGAAAGTACCTTGCTCATGGCCAGACCTGGACTGGAGTATTGGAATCGCCTGGATCGTTTGCCCCGAGCTGATCGCGATCATCGCGGCCCCAGCAGAAAGGAATCGAGAGCATCGATACTGCGCAGGTGTGCTCGCCGCCGACCGAGAGAGCGGCGAACATTTCGTCACTGGCCACTTCGACTGGCGCATCCTCAGGCGAGTCGGCTGCATTACCGAGTCGTCCGCGTGCGCCACTGCCCCAGCAATAGATCTCACCGGTCGTGGTGATGCCGCAAGCGTGATCGAAATTGGCCGAAATGCTCTGGAATTTGAGTCCCCCGGCGACCGGTGCCGGCTCGTCACGCGTGGCATCGGTCGAATCGATGCCGAGCTTTCCGTCCGTGTTATCACCCCAGCAATAAGCATCGTTGGTTGAGGTGATGGCACATGTGAAGCCACCTCCGGCGGTGACCTCGATGAATGTTGGGCTTCCGATCGACGATACCGATACGGGAACCGGTTTGAAGGACGTGGTCGTGCTTGCATCCC
>CAYFTY010000212.1:0-6902 GCA_964346045.1 uncultured Bradymonadales bacterium
GGGAATTTCAGGCCTTTGAGTGCGATATCGAATTCGGAGGCGCGAGGCTCGATGTCTCGTCTGCCGTGCACGAATTCGGCGAGCTCGTGGGTATTCTGTGTGTTCCCGACGACGGCTCCGATCCCCACGAGAGCGAGGGGTTGCGGTGCGACCGGGTCGACTCCACCGATGGCCGAGTCATCGTCACTCACGAGCAGATGCGCATTATTTCCTCCGAAACCAAATGCGCTAATCGCGGCAACTCTGGGGCCCTCTACGTCCCATGGTTCGGGTTCTTTCAGCACCCGAAACGGGGTTTCGTCGAGCACCGGATTGGGTGTTTCGGCATGAAGGCTCGGCGGTCTGACGCCATGTCGCATGGCCTCGAGCACTTTGATCAATCCGGCGACGCCTGCGGCGGTGATCAGATGGCCCATATTCGACTTCAGCGAGCCGATCGGCACCTCGCTGCGCCCTTCGAAGATCGAGCCGGTGCTTCGCAGCTCGGTGGCATCGCCCACCGAGGTTCCTGTGGCGTGGCATTCCAGCAGTGATACATCTTCAGGTCCGAGTCCCGCCGATTCGTAGGCTCGCTTCATCGCCCTCGACTGCCCATCCTGCAGGGGAGCGAGAAATCCGCGCCCGCGCCCGTCGTTCGATAGGCCGACACCCCGGATGACGCCATAGATTGGATTGCCATCGCGTCGTGCGTCGGAGAGTCGTTTGAGCGCGACGAACCCTGCACCTTCGGCAGGCACGAGTCCGTCAGCTTCGGCGTGGAAAGGTCGACTCTGACCCGTGCGACTCATTGCTTTGAGAGCCGAGAAACCCACGTGGATGAAGAGGTCGTCCGATCGATTTACGGCCCCGGCGAGCGCGACGTCGACCGTTCGGTCATGCAGTTGGTCGCATGCGATTTTGATGGCGTAGAGCGAGCTTGCGCATGCCGTGTCGAGGCAGAAAGTGTCGTGCGAGAGCCCGAGCGCCTGTTGCATGAGCGCTGCAGACCCACTGGACATGAAGCGATTACGGGCGTCAGGCCTCGGCTCGCCGAACCATACGGCTTCGGCGTAGCGGGTCATCTCTTCGCTGGGGAATCCAAGGTTTCCGTACACGGCCGAGATTCGTTCGCGTGGGCCGGATTCGCCGGCGTCGCGCAGCGCTTCTCGGGCGCAATGGAGCGCCCACAGAAAGCCCTGGTCGAGACCGAGAATGGCCTCGGGCGCAAGCGCGAATCCACTCGGGTCGAAAATCTCATCGAAGCCATGAACGTAGCCCCCGCGAGCCGACCACGTGCAGTCTGAAGAATCTTCATTCGCCCCGCAGAGAACATCTTCGGGAGTGACTCGCCAACGCCCCTGAGGCGTGTTCGAAATCACATCTCGACCCTCGCTGACGAGTGTCCAGAGTTCTTCGGGTGAGAGCGCCCCTGGCAGTACACAGGAGCGCCCCACGATTGCGATGGGTTCGAAATTCGCCATGGAAGGGATGCCTCAGACTCGTTTTTCTGCAATT
Organism: uncultured Bradymonadales bacterium; assembly: GCA_964346045.1. GTDB lineage: Bacteria > Myxococcota_A > Bradymonadia > Bradymonadales > Bradymonadaceae > CAYFTY01. Next base: position 1,495 of record CAYFTY010000212.1, read on the forward strand.
GCGTTCGGCCGAAGGATGAGTTCGACGCCTCGCATTTCACCAAGGCGCGCGCCCGAATCGTCTACGAAGACGACGTCGGCGGTCGCTTTGCTCGAACTCGAAGAGTGACATTCGGCGATGCAGCGCACGTTGCCGTCGCTGGGAAGTTCGGCCGAGAACCAGTACTCGCCGATGCCTACTGGCAAGGCCGAGCCACCGAGTTCTTCGCGGGCCCAGAGAAGAAGCATCTGAAGTCCACCGTCGAGCGCCGCGACGTCAGTCTGCCACGAATCCCAGTTCCAGGATGCATCCCTGACACCTTTGAGGGCGCCCGAAATGCCGTCTTCGCCGACGCCGTCGACGTCGACGATGACCTGGAAATCATCGGTGTGGAAAAGGACGTCACCATAGACCTTCGAGTCGCCCCATTTCTCGAGCTGCTTGGGTGAGACGCTTACATGTGCGGCATTGGGGCGTGACTTCGACGTCTCGACACGGGCGCTGTAATGCGGAATGCCCGCGGCCGAGTGTAGTTCGACCTTCATCGTCATCTCGCTTCCGTTCTGGATAGGCTTGCAGGTCAGTACGAAGCGGTCGCCACCGTTGTCGAAATTCTCGAGGCGAATGCCCTTGAGCATCTTCAGATCCTTGATGGCCGAGAGATGCAGGTCGCGACGATAAGCCTGCGCAATACGGCTGAACCACTCGAGTACGAGCACGACCGGAATCACCGGGGCGCCCTCGATGCTATGGCCTTCGAGGTAGCCGTGCGAGTCGCGTGAGACGTTGATTTCGAGCGAGAGTTCACGGGACTGCCCGCCGAGCAATGCCGCGGGTTGAGGCTCTCCACCGAGCACCAATTCGACCTGGTCAGACTGAGTGCTCTGCATTTCGTCGGCGAACATCTCTGCGCCTCTTTTTAGCGGGATCATCGGCACGCCGAGTCGCTCGAAATGTGCTTTGAGCTCGGGACTCACCATCCCGCCTTCCCAGGGTCCCCAGCCAAGTGATTTCACGATGGCATCACTACTCTGAGCATGTGCCCATGCGACTTTATTCAGGACCTCATTGGCCATCGAGTAGTTGGCCTGACCGTTGTTACCGCAGCGAGCCGAAACCGATGAAAAGAGGCAGATGGCTTTCAATTCTTCATCGATCGCACCGAGCAGAGCGCGAAGGCCCCGAACTTTGGTGTCGAACACGAAGTCGAAGTCATCGTCGCTCATGTCCTTGATGTATTTGTCGGCGAGTACGCCGGCGCCATGCACGAGGCCCGTGATTGCGCCCCACTTTTCACGAGCCGCGTCGAGGCCTGCTTTGATGGCGGCCGTGTCGGTAACGTCGGCAGAAATGTAGAGCGCCTCTCCGCCAGCTTCCTCGATACCGGCCATCGTTGCGCGGATTTCGCGGCTCGAGAGCACTTTCCTGGCGCGTTTTCCAAGGTCTGCCGGCGTGATTTTTTCGCCGGCTTTCTTGGCCTCGTCGAGGAGCACCTTTTTGAGCTCGGCGTCAGTCTTTGCACCTTTGCAGGCGGCCGGCTCTTCGCTGAGCTGTGAGCGCCCGAGAAGCACGAGTTTTGCGTGCGTGCGGCCGGCCCACTCGATGACGCAGTCGGCCGTTACGCCCTTTGCGCCACCTGAGACGACGATCACGTCATCGCTCGAGAGCGGCTCGGCGTTGGGTTCGACATCGACCTCGACCGAACGGGTGACGAAGCGCTCTCCATTATCTGTCAGTCCGACTTCGAGGTCTCCACCGCCATTCAGGAGTTCGTCTGCAATTGCGCTCGCGATGGCATTTGCGTCGCGGTCGCCGCGTTGAAGGTCGATCGCTTTGAGAGTCGCGTTCGGCCATTCTTGAGCGGCTGTTTTTACGAGTCCAGGTAGTCCTGCCAGATAGGCGCGATCGGCTGCGAATTCAGTCGTTCCGAATTTGCCACCAGTGTCTTGAACGGTGACGAAGAGGCCGCCGTTCTCGATATGATTCGAGAGGGTGCGCGCAACCTGGAAGGCCTCGCGATTGATGGCGATTGCCTCGTCTTCGTTCGAGATATCGGCGATGCCACCGAGATAGATCACCGATTTCGCGCCGCTCGGGTTGTGATTTGCGACCGCTTTGACGCCGCGTTCCTGTAGTTCGTTGGCCAGGGCTTCAGCGTATTCGCTTCCCACCACGACGACTTCGCTTTCGAAGAGCCAGGGCAGGGCGAGACCGCTCGCTGGCGTCGGAACGAGTTCGAGGATGAAGCGTCCGAGGTTGGTTTGGCCTGCGGGGTCGCCCCCCTGCGTCGGCTGAGCCAACGCCGTCCCCTCAGGGGACTGCGTTTCTCGCTGCGGTCGGACCGGGTGCTCGTTTCGGCCTGAGTTCGGCAGGAGTCCTTGCATGTACTCTACGATTTCGCCGAGGGTCTTGAGGCTTGCCATGACGTTGGTGTCGACGTCGGGCATGCCGGGTGCCTGTTCTTGCACCGCGGCCAGGATTTCGACGCGCTTGATACTGTCGATGCCTAGGTCTCCTTCGAGGTCCATCTCGAGTTCGAGCATGTCGGCGGGGTAGCCTGTTTTCTCGGCGACGGCTTCGAGCATGAGGGCATGGAGGTCTGGAGCGCCGACGTTCCCGTCGGCATGTCCTGCTTGGTCTTGCCCCTGCGTCGGCTGGGCCGACGCCGTCCCCTCAGGGGACTGTGTTCCTCCCTGCGGTCGGACCGGGTGCTCGTTTCGGCCTGAGTTCGGAAGGAGTCCTTCCATGTACTCTACGATTTCGCCGAGGGTCTTGAGGCTTGCCATGACGTTGGTGTCGACGTCGGGCATGCCGGGTGCCTGTTCCTGAACAGCCGCCAGGATTTCGACGCGCTTGATACTGTCGATGCCGAGGTCTCCCTCGAGGTCCATTTCGAGCTCGAGCATTTCGGCGGGGTAACCTGTTTTCTCGGCGACGGCTTCGAGCATGAGGGCATGGAGGTCTGGAGCGCGGACGTCCCCGCCGGCATGCCCTGCTTGGTCGCCCCCCTGCGTCGGCTGGGCCGACGCCGTCCCGTCAGGGGACTGGGTTCCTCCCTGCGGTCGGACCGGGTGCTGGTGTGCAACTGGTTGCGGGTGGTCTTGCCCCTGCATCGGCTGGGCCGACGCCGTCCCGTCAGGGGACCGTGTTCCTCCCTGCGGTCGGACCGGGTGCTGGTGTGCAACTGGTTGCGGGTGGTCTTGCCTCTGCGTTGGCTGAGCCGACGCTGTCCTCTCAGGGGACTGCGGTCGGACCGGGTGCCGGTGTGCAACGCTTTGCTGCCTGCTGACGGCTGCCTGCTGTCCTCCGAGCGCTTCGAAAGACGACTGTACGGCCTGCATGAAGCTCGACTGCGACTGAGCCATCGCGTGCTGGAAAGCCATCAGCGACATGGCGTTCTGGCGCTGCGCTTCCTGCCAGGTCGATAGCCACTCGTTCGAGATGGGCTGATGGCCCTGGGGTGCGGGCTGCTCCCACTGCTGCGGAGCTTGTGAAGGCGCAGGCTGCGACGGCTGCGGTTGAGTCGCGAGTCTCTGCTGAACCTCTCGTTCGACGCGCTGCTGCACCTCTTGCTCGACCTGCGCGGCAACACGGCGCTGAATCTCGGCTTCGACCTCTTCGGGACTTGGTCCCGCTGCTGCCGGCTCTTTCTGAGCCTTCGGCGGATTCGGCGCCGGAAGCCCGGCAGCTCCACCGGCGGGTGGGTAGACCTTATCGTAGTTTGCCCCGTTGATCGGCACCGCGAGCTTTGGCTTCTCGAGTGCTTCGCGGTCAACCGGAACGCCATATCCGTTCCATAGAGCCTCTTCGAGGTCGAGTTCGACCCCGGCTGCCACGAGACCGGCGAGCCCTCTGAAGAATGCCTCGAGGCCGGGTTTGCTGCGTCGGTCGAGCGAGACGGCGCTGAATGCGCGGCCATCGAGAATGCTCGATACGAGCTTGGTCAGGACTGATCCCGGGCCGACCTCGACAAAGGTCCGAACACCTTTTTCGTAAAGCGCTTCGATCGTGTCGACAAATCGCACAGGGTTGGCAATTTGTCGCGCGAGCGTCGCACGACGCTCATCGGCGTCGTCATCGTAGACCGTTGCAAACTCGCCCGCGTAGACGTCGACCTGCGACTCGCCGAACTCGATGTCGGCGAGGAAGTCAGCAAAGGGAGCAGAGCTTTCGGCAACGACCGGCGAGTGAAATGCGGTCGAAACGGCGAGGCTCTTGATGTTGACGTCGCGAGCTTCGAACGCTTCTTCGGCCTTGCGGACGGCCTCGACGGTGCCCGAAATCACAACCTGGTCGGGCGCGTTATGGTTGGCGATCACGACATTCTCGTCGCCAAGCTCTTCAAGCACCGAATTTACGACGTCGATGTCGGCAGACACTGCGGTCATCGCCCCCGGAAGCTCGGCGGCTTCGGCCATCAATTCCCCGCGCTTTCGGGCGACCCTCAGCATGTCTTCTTCAGTCAAGATACCAGCCGCATGCAGGGCGGTGACTTCACCAAAGCTGTGCCCGGCGAGAGCGGCCGGCTTCACGCCGAGCGCGCGCATCATTGCGAGGGCCGAAAGACTCGAGACCCCAATGCCAGGCTGAGCCCACTCGGTCGCGCGCAGACGCGCCTCGTCGGCTTCACGGTCTTCCTCGGTGAATCTGGGCATGGGGAAGACGATTCGATCCAGGCGTTCACCGTCAAAATCGATGTCCGCGGCGCGGTCCCAGGGCTCGATGGCCCGATCAAAGGACATGGCCAGATCAGCTCCCATATTCACGTACTGGCTTCCCTGGCCGGGAAAGACAAAGGCGACATCGCCCTCATGGGCCCCGACGCCGTAGGCGGTGCCATCCGGCATCTCGAACGAATTTTCGGGAGATTTCTCGAGCATGTTCGCGACGCGCGTGAGCTTATTGGCCAACTCTTCATCGGTCGAGGCGACCAGGCCGAGCCGTGCGTCATGCTCGGCCGAGTAGTCGCGGTGGCTCTCCCACGCGAGGCGCCGAAGGGTTGCATCTGCGTCGGCGCGAGCAGCGAATTCGCGAGCCTTCGACGCGAGGGCAACGCCATTTTCGGCGCTCAGCGACACAAACTCGTAGGGCAGGCCGCGCATTCGTTCTGCACGCTCTTCCCCCGCGTATTCTTCGAGCGTGAGGTGGAAATTCGAGCCTCCGAATCCGAATGCCGAAACACTGGCGCGACGCGGATGGTCTGAGCCGCGTACCCACGGACGCGAGTAGGTGTTCACGTAGAAGGGTGAATCTTCGATATCGAGTTTGGGGTTGAGTCGGTCGACTTTGAGCGTCGGCGGCAGCACTTTCTGGTGCAGCCCCATCACAGCCTTGAAGAGGCCGGCTGCCCCTGCGGCTGCTTTGGTGTGGCCGATCTGCGACTTTACGGATCCGATCGCGCACCATTGGCGGTCTTGCTCATGCTCTTC
>CAYFTY010000213.1:0-6885 GCA_964346045.1 uncultured Bradymonadales bacterium
GCCTTTTCAAGCTTCTCCTCGAGCGCCGCTCCCTGACCGAGTTCTCGGCGTACCTCGATGATACGGCTTTCGATCCGCTGCACTCTATCGTCTGCTTTTTCGGCTTCTCGCGCAGTCCGGTATTTCTCTACGAGGTCACGAAGGGTTGCATCGAGCGCCGCTACGTCGAAGCGCGCCGCCTCGACCGGGGAATCTTCGAATCGCCAGCAGCTCAACGACCACACTACCTCGAAATCGGGTACAGCGAGGTTTTTGCGGATGTAGTCGGCGCAATCTCGACCGACCGCCACGTCCGAAAACGCTCCTGTGCGATCGGCGACCTGCACTTTCATCGTGCGCACTTCGGCCTGTCGCAGAATGCGATGGATCTTTCCGCGATGATCGAATCGGACTGAAATTTTGGGGTCGCCGTTGGCGTATTCCACCCGCACAGATTGTGGGGCTTCGGTCGGAAAAAGCATCGAGAGGACGACATCTTGGACGTCGGTCGGACGGACACCGGGTGGCAATTGACATGTTGCGACCGGATCGCTGCAATCGACACGCACCGGCGTCACGCAGCCAAAGATCCCCTGAAATACGATTTCGATGATGCGCATGCCCGAATTTTAATCGGGCAGCGCGATTCGGTCCACCGTGGAGTGGAGTTGGGCTCAGTTGCCCTTTCGATCGCGCTTCGTGCGGATTCGTGCTGCTTTACCAGCACGCTCACGAAGGTAGAAGAGCTTCGCACGACGAACACGGCCCATCGATGCGACCACGATCTTTTCGATTCGCGGGCTGTGCACCGGGAAGACACGTTCGACGCCTACGCCATACGAATTCTTGCGCACGGTGAACGTCTCACGAGCACCACTACCGCTGCGACCGAGGCAAACGCCTTCGAAAACCTGGACACGCTCTTTTTCGCCTTCGCGAATTAGAAGGTGAACTTTGACGGTGTCCCCGGGACGGAAGTCCGGGATGTCGTCACGGAGTTGAGTTTCTTCAATCTTGTTGATCAGTTCCATGGATACTCCATCTATCTCGCGGCGCGCGGCGCAATCATCATTTCCATTCAACTCCGCCACCCGAGTCGGGCGGTATTTCGGAGAGGGCGGCTGTATTAGCACCGTGGTCTGGGGATTTCAAGTTCCCACCCGAATCATGTGAAATTCGTGAGCCCCCGGCTGCCATCCTCACTCTTCTTCATCTGCGGACGCGTCTAGCATCGTGATGATCGTGCGCACCACGTGGTCAGCACGACTGTCTCCGGTTGGCAGCATGTTCGTCAATTCGACGATCGCTTGCGGGTCGACGAGAGACGATCCGCCAGAAGCTCTCAAAAATTGCACGAGCGCATCCGTTTCGGCCTCGAGGAATGGATAACGGCGCACGATCTCCTGACGAGACGCAACGAGCTCGGCCCCGAGCTCAGAAGCTTCTGGGCCGCGCGCTGGCATTCGCAATTTGGCGATCGCCCGCACGTGAGCCAGACGCGGTATCGAACGCAGATAGTCCGCATTCTCGATCGCTCTCTGATATTCCGATTCCGCCCGTCGACGAGCCGCCTCCTCGGCGCGGCAGGCCCAGATACCCGCGCCCTGCTCGCCCTCGAGTCTGGCGCCGATCTCATCGTCGACGGCCGCGAATCCGATCGCGTCTTCACGACGCAATGCAACCTCGAGAGCCCACCGATCCCAGACTAGACGCAAACCCCTGGGCGCGCCGCGTCGATAGCTATCTTCGCTGAGAATTTCCCAGGCGCGACCATATTCACGCCTTGCCGCGAGAACCCGCGCGTAGGCGAGTCGATGATGGCTGACCTCCCTCACTCCGCGCAGGAGCCCCGACTCGAGCTTGTCGTGGACGTAGGCCTCGGCTTCGTCGACCCAACCCCAGTCGAGCATCCAGAGACCGAGCTGGGTGCGCATGTAGAGATGCGCAACCAGCATCGCGTAAGGAATCCCAGCGAGCAGGAAATTATACGAAAACTCGATGTCGCTCTCGCCCACGAGAAAGAACGTGATTTCTTCGAATCCGGGCGTGAACGAAAGCGCGATCGCGACCACGTAGGTAAGCGCGAAGGCGAGTCCCAGTACCCCCAACCACGACACCAAATAGGGCACGAGCTTCTTCATCCGTCCCACACCGGTAAAGAGATCTCGAATCGGCTCGGAAGATTTCGGGCAAGCCTCAATTCGCCGCTGAAGCCATCTACGATACGGCTCGAAACAGCGAGGCCGAGCCCCGTACCACTTCCAGGCTCCTTGGTCGTGAAGAATGGGTCGAAAATCCGATTCCCAACCTCCTCGGGGACCCCGGGCCCGTTATCTTCGACTGCAATCACCACGAGCCCCTGCGACGATTCTACAGCGACACTCACCCTCGGCTCCTCGGCCCCGTCTGCGGCGTCGAGCGCATTGATGAGCAAATTGAGCACGACTTGCCCGAGTTGTGCATGGACAGCGCTGACGGGCGGAACCGACTGCGGGAGCACGACTTCGATCTCCTTTCCCCGAGCACGCGGCAGTGCCGTTGCGAGCCTGACCGACTCGCCAATGACATCGCCGACGTCGACTGGCCCGAGGGCGACACCGCCTTCTTCACGACTAAAATCGAGGAGGCTGCGGATGATCTCCTGAATCCTCTCGAGTTGCACCTGTGACCGCTGCAGGAGTTCGGTGCGCTCGGAGGGCTCGAGTTCTCCTTCGAGCAGTAGCTCGTTGAATCCACTCACCGCAGCCAGCGGGTTGCCAACCTCGTGTGCAACTCCTGCTGCAAGTTGGCCCACACTGGCCAATTTTTCGCTTCGCACGAGGGACTCCTGGGTGTCCTTTAACTCCTCGTGCGCGGTCTCGAGATTGCTCAGACTCTTCTCGAGTTCTTCGCGTTGATTCTCGAGGCGTTCGAGCATGACGTTGAAGCTACGCCCGACCTGTCCGAACTCGTTGCTGGGAAGCAGCCCGATGGGGCTTGCGAGGTCGCCACCAGCCGCCCTTTCGGTGGCGACGCCAATCGCTCGCAGCGGGCGAATCACGAGAAGTGTGAACATGGCGTAAGCGAAAGCGAGGATCACGATCGCTCCGACGCCCAGAAACCCCCAGAACAGCTCTCGGGTGCGCCGTAGTTCTGACTCCACGTAATCCGACGAGAGTCTGATGTCGCAGCGGGCCTCGTCTCGGATGACCCGCACGACATAAGGTCCTGAATCCCGTGCTCTTTGCCAATCTCCGAGCTCGAGCATCTGGTCGTTTTCTGAGATACGCAGCCCCCGAATCGACTCACTGGTGTCGATCATCTGTTCCATCGCGCGCTCTTCCGGCCGCGTGTCGAGTACCAGCTCAGCGATCTGCCGGCCATTTTCGCGCGCCCCCCGCACCAGATTCTGGGCTACCATGCGCTCGACCACGAGTCCGGCGGATCCGAAAGCGAGGACGAGGAGGAGTGACATCGCAATCAGTGCCTGCGCACGCAACCCCCCCGGAAATGTCCTCCGTTCGGTCATCAGTAATAGAGATAAATCATAGAGAATTCGGGCGGCAGCATCGGTCCGAACACGAGAAACTCGGCCGCTGCCAGGGCAATGAAGGGACCAAAGGGTACCGCCCCAAAGCCTGTCGGTTCATAGTCGAGCTCAGGGGCGCGTTCGCCTGCGCCCTCGTCCTCATTCTCGACCTCATCGGCCTTATTCTCGGTTGAGTTTCGCTCTTCGGGCGTGTCCCCCACCTCGTCATTGGGGGCATCGGGCGCAGCATGCTCGTGGCCTTCGCCGTCCTCTTCCTCGGCCTTCGATTCGGCATCATCAGAGTGCGGCTCTTCTTCGTCTCGAAAGATCTCACCTGAGTCGCGTACGAATCCGGTTCCCAGAAGCCCGCTGATCCCTGCCGCAAGAACGCCCTGAAGACTCGCCGCAAAAAAGATGAATGGGAGGGCAGGCCATCCCAGCCACGCCCCGACCATCGCCATCAACGTCACGTCTCCGCCCCCCAGTCCCTCGATCCCACGCATTGCGAGATATCCATAGAATACGATTAAGACGGATAATCCTCCGGCAAAGAACCCGATCAGGCTGACCCAGGGCGTGATCGGCGGCCAGAACACAAAGATGTGCTCGGGCGACAACGCGTAGCGATAGATCCACGGTGAGGCCAGGCCCAGCGCCATACCCGGGAGCGTAAATACATGCGGGATTTCAAAGGTATCGAAGTCTACGAACGTGATGACGATCAAAAGTACGCAGAAGATGAATTGCGTCGACCAGGGGACGACAGCCCACTCCCAGGGGAGTAGCGCAATATCGTCCGAAACCGACAGAGTGGGCTCGAAATGCCGATACCAGAGGCCGGCGCTCACGAGGCCGGTCAAGAGCTCGATAAAAGGATAACGAAACGAGATCGTGGTCTTGCAGCGTCGGCACCTTCCCCGCAACAGAAACCATGAAACGACAGGAATGTTGTCGTAGAAGACAATGCGGGTCTCGCAACTCGGACACCGGCTCGCAGGCGAGACCAGCGACAAATTTTCGGGGACGCGATAGATGACGACATTGAGAAAGCTTCCGATCGCGGCGCCGATCGCAAAGGCAAAAAAGAGTGTATAGAGAAGGAGGTCCGTCATCGAGCACTACTCGCTGTCGGGGGACGTTTCGGGTGTACCATCTTCTTTTTTCACGCGGTAGCCACGTCCCAGAAAGGCAACGTGGAAGATCAATAATCCTGCCGCCCCGAGCGTCACGATCGCGGACCAGACGAGAATCGGACGCGCCGAGCGCTCGACGAGCTCGCCGCCCGCGATCACAACCTGTGCAGCCGCCCGGTCGACGCAGAGAATCGCCAGAAAAATTGAGAGGATCAGGATGGCGCTCACCGAGGTGTACTTGAGAAGACGCCGCCGATATCGATAGGCGACCCCGTAGAACCAGTACCAGGCGAAAAGCGTCGACCAACCGAGCGCGATCGGAACGACAGACCATTCTTCGCTATCGAGGGCGAATTGGGCGGCCAATGCGCCGGCAATCGAAACCAGCAAATAAATCGGGTAGAGCACCGAGCGCTCGGCAACCCGACCCTGAAGTAGCCGCCGACCAGGGGCCGCTGCACCGCGCTCGTCGCCCAGGACCACGACCGGAAACTCGGTCGAGACATTCGGGCTCTGCTCTCTGACTTGGTCTTCTTTGCTCACAGCTCGACGCGCCAGGGGTCAATGAGTCAACACACGCCCCAAATCGATACATTTCGGCAGCGCACCGCAGAGTATAGCGCGTTTCTCGCTCAGAGCAGGTTTCCTGTGACCGTCATCCCGACCGCGAAATAGGGCACGGCCTGGCTTACGTCTTCGCCGGTTCGAAACCGATGGCTGAGGTACCAGTTGATGAGCATGAATCCACCGAGAGAATCGACCACTGCGCCGGGGTCGGATGAGAACGTGTACGAAATCAGGGGACCAATGCGGTGCGTCGCCTCGTTGGGGTCTTCGGAGCCTTCATCGTAGAATGCGGTCGTGACGTTGTACCGAAGACCTGCAATGAGGTCGAAGTCGGTGATGTAGAGAAGGTCAGCATCGTTGGTCAGGCCCCAGCCGTTGGCCGGCAGAAGGTAGTCGAGAAGCTGATCGTACCAGACCACATCGCCGTCTCGAACGTCGGTATCAAAGCGCATCATCCTGAAATTCGAGCGGGCTGCGATGGGGCCCACCTTCATCTGCAGCAATGCGCTCAAGGTCAGCTGTCGGCCGGCCGTCGAGTAATTGAGTTCTGCCTCCCCGGCTTCTTCGATGGCGGAATCGCTCCAATTGGCTGCCGGCGTCGGATACGACTGCAGCAAATTGAAGTTCCCAAAGAAGTTCACGTATTCGTAGGTCACGCCGAGGCGCAGAATCGACAAGGGTTGCGCCACGAGCCCAGCCCCCAGGCGAAAATACGCGGGCGAGAGCACCGGCTGGACATTCACGCCGAGGAAATTGTTGGCGAAGAGCGGAGAGTCGCTTTTGTAGAGTCGGTACTGGTAGTCGACCGAAAGGGCATTCACGAGCCCGAGTGGGTTGAGCCGGGCCGCGGTCAGATTGCGGTAGGTCACCGAATGAGGCGAATCAAAAGCAGGCGCATTGGCGCTCGCTTCTTCGGTGGGTTCTTCATCCGCCCAGACCGCCGCAGGCCAGATCACAGCCAACACGACTAGCCATCGAACGTACGCGTTCAACACATCCCGCTTCATGAGCTCCTCACATTTTGGCAGACCGTGTGAGAAAAGCACGACACGGGCAATGTCTCAACCCTCTTTTCGCAGTGGACAATGAGGCACCGACACCACACTGGGTACACTCGCCCGCGTCCAACACAGCACAATCTGGCCTTTGAATCGGAGCAAAACCGCAGGCAACCGTTCTGTGAGCAGATGGCACACTTGGTGCACTTCCTCTCCGCAAGTATCGATGGCCGCATCTTGCGGCAACGGAGGATCCCATGTTCGACCCTGTGAACTTTGTCGTCATGATCTTCGCCGGACTCCTGGCACAGGGTCCGGTTGCCCCGGGTGTGTCCGCTGCCGAGTGTCAGAATATCGCATCTGAGGATCTATGCATCGACCGCGGTATCTGTGACGTATTTTCGGTCAACGGAAACGCCTCCTGCCAGCTCGCCTGCGACTTCAGGACCTCGCAGCTGAGCTGTGAGGCGGATGCCCAGTGTCAGTGGACATCCGGCGCCTGCAGCTATCCCCAATCCGTCCCCGGCTGCTGATTTCAGGTAAGTGCCCTGCGCAACGCGCCTCTTAATTCAGCATGAATAGCGAGAAGTCTTCCCAGAACGTGATGATCATCAGCGCCCCGAGCAATAGAAAGAAAAACGGCAGAGCCATGCGGTAGAGCGCGACCACCGGCTTATCAAAGGCGAGACTCGAGATGAAT
>CAYFTY010000214.1:0-6882 GCA_964346045.1 uncultured Bradymonadales bacterium
CGAAAGTGGCCGCTGATCGACCTGCTTCGTGAACGCCACCACAGAAGACTCATCGACGTCGAGAAATTCGGCAATCTCGGCTGGCGTCGGCTCGTGTCCTGGCTTGCGCAGAGCACGGCGCGCCTTGCCAAGGTTGTAAAAGAGCTTTCGCCCGTCGCGCGTCGTTCCGAGTCGCACGATGGTCGAATTTTCGAGTAGATACCCTAGGATGCGGGCTTTGATCCAGTAGCGTGCGTAGCTCGAAAAGCGCACACCCTTTTCGATGTCGAAGCGTTGAAGCGCTTCTGTAAGCCCGACGTTTCCTTCCTGAATGAGCTCCATGAAGTCGATTCCGCGTCGACGATGCTCTTTCGCGATCTTTACCACCAGACGCAGACACGAGAGCATCACGAGTCGCCCGGCAAGTTCGTCACCGCGGTCGTGATAGCGGGCAACCAGCGCATCCTGGGTGTCTCTTTCGAGCGGCGGAAGCTGCGAGAGCCGTCCGAGGTAGTTATCGATGACGCCGGCCGATGCGGTCGCGTTCGAAAGGCTCTTCGAATCCACCATCATCACTGAGAGATCCTCGCAGTGGGTGACGTATTTTTCGAGCGCCTCCGTCGTAGGAATGTCCCCGCCGAAATATGCTTCTCTGAAATTCGTGTACCGTGCTTTCGTCGAATCTTTCTGCGTACTCATAAGACCTCGTTGCTTTCAACCGAAATGGTTTTGTATACAATTAACTTCTATTCTCATGCAATATTATGCATACAGAGTACGAACAGTGCAAAGAGAGTAAAGAAAATGGGCGTGCGCGGCAGCTGAAATCTCCCGCATACGCCCATGAACACTGGAACATCCACCCAATCGGGTGATTTTGAAGGATGATCGTGATCAGATCACGCCGTAAGAAAGAAGGGCCTCGGCGACTCGTTTGAACCCGGCAATGTCTGCTCCACGCGCATAATCGACGGTGTCATCGACCTTTCCAAAACGTACGCAGACGGCGTGAATATTCTGCATGGTTTCTTTGAGTTGATCGTGCACCCGTGTGCGCGACCACTGCGAGTTCATGCGGTTTTGCATCATCTCGATACCCGAGACCGCCACGCCTCCGGCGTTTGCTGCCTTACCCGGCGCACGAACCACATCGGCCTCTGCGAAGGTCGAGCGTGCCTCCTCGGTGCACGGCATATTGGCCCCCTCGAGAACCATCTCGACCCCATTTTCAACCAGCGACTCCGCATCGTCTTTGTCGAGTTCGTTTTCTGTCGCACATGGAAACGCAAGTTGCCCCGCGATCTGCCAGGGTCTGCCACCGGAGTGGAATTCGAGGTTTCGTTCCCGCGCAATCGATTGAAGGTCGCCATATTCCTCGAGCTTGACGCTTTTCAATTCGGCCAGAAGGTCGTCGTCGATGCCTTCGGGCACATGGAGGGTGCCACCACGGTCCGATACAGTCAGGACGCTCGCACCACGATCGATGAGTTTCTGTACCGCATAGAGTGCGACGGCCCCGGCGCCAGAAACGAGTGCCTCCTTGCCTTCGAGCGAATCTCCGCGGTACCTCAGCGCCTCGTCGGCAAAGTAGACGAGCCCATATCCAGTCGCTTCGGTGCGAATCTCGCTGCCGCCGTAGCTCAGGCCTTTGCCGGTCATCACACCGGTAAATTTGCCCGTGAGTCGTCGGTACGCGCCCATGAGATAACCAATCTCTCGTTCTCCCACACCGATATCGCCGGCGGGAACGTCGATATCCTCGCTGATATGACGGAAGAGTTCGGTCATGAACGCATGGCAGAAGCGCATGACTTCTCGGTCGCTCTTCCCGCGGGGCGTAAAGTCGGTGCCCCCTTTGGCCCCTCCAAGCGGAATTCCTGTGAGCGCGTTTTTGAAGGTCTGTTCAAACGCGAGCGCTCGCAGAACGTCGGCATTTACGCTCGTGTCAAAGCGCAACCCTCCCTTGTAGGGGCCGATTGCGTTCGAGTGCTGCACACGCCACGCCCGATTGATCTGCACAGCCCCCTGATCGTTTTCCCAGATCACCTTGAATTGCAAAATCCGATCGGGTTCTGCGAGCCGCTCGAGGATACGCTCGCGCTCGTAGTGGCGATTCGCATTGATGAAATCTTCGACGCTTCGTGCCAGATCGCCCACGACGTCGAGCAGCTGCGGCATATGTTTGTCGCGCTCTTCTACGCGCTCAAAGAAATCTTCGACCTTCATAAAACCTCCTGTGAGTTATCCGAGGCTTACGCACTGGACCTTAAGTTCAAGAAAAAGAAACGCCCGGGCCAGAAGACCCGGGCTCGACCTTCATTCTTCTGGGTTACTTCACTCGTTCGAAGAGTGCCGCAGCCCCCATGCCGCCACCGATGCACATCGATACGATACCGTATCGCCCGTCGACCTTCTCGAGCGAACGCAGGAGCGTGCCAGTCATGCGCGTTCCGCTGACTCCGAGAGGGTGTCCGAGCGCAATGGCGCCGCCGTGAATGTTGAGCTTTTCGGGGTCGACCCCCAGCTCGTCGCGGCAATACTTCGCCTGCGAGGCGAACGCTTCGTTGATTTCGAAGAGATCGATGTCATCGATCGAGAGCCCCGTCTTGTCGAGGAGCTTGCGAATCGCCGGCACCGGACCGATGCCCATGATCTCGGGAGGCACACCGGCTACCTGGAATGCCCGATAGTAGCCCAGGGGCTCGAGACCGAGTTCGTCGGCCTTCTCCTTGGACATCAGTACGCATGCCGCAGCTCCGTCGGTGAGCGGTGAGGCGTTTCCAGCCGTCACCTTGCCCTTTGGATTGAACGCCGGTCGCAGCTTTGCGAGGACTTCAGGGGTCGTATCGGGGCGCGGACCCTCGTCCTTGTCGACGGTGATGTCGCGCCATTGACCGTCTTTGCCAATCACCTGAGTTTCATAGGGTACGACTTCGCCCTGCAAAAACCCCTTTTCCCAGCCTTGAATGGCCTTCTGGTGACTTTCATAGGCAAATTGGTCCATCTCTTCGCGCGTGAGACCGTACTTCTCGGCAACGTTTTCGGCGGTGGTACCCATCGGCGTGTACACCTCGGGAACCTCATCCATGGCTTTGGGGCTCGCCGAAAATTTATTGCCGCTCATCGGAACCATCGACATCGATTCGGTGCCTCCGGCAATGCCGACGTCGATCTGTCCGAGCATGATACGCTCGGCGACCATCGAGACCGTCTGAACACCCGACGAGCAGAATCGGTTCACCGTCATCGCGGGTGTGGTATCCGGCAGACCTGCCATGAGTCCTGCGACGCGGGCGACGTTCATGCCCTGCTCGCCCTCGGGAATGCACATCCGATGACCACGTCTTCGACGTCGGCTGGATCGAGCCCTTCTGCCCTCTCGACAGCAGCCTTGATGGTGAAGGCTGACATCTCGTCAGGTCGCGTGTCCTTGAGGCCGCCTTTATGTGCTCGCGTGAAAGCGGTGCGAGCGTACGAGACAACTACTGCTTCTTTCATTTCCATATCTATTTTCTCCTGCGCGCGCGGGCGCGCTCGGCTCCTTTAGTTACGAAGCGGTTTGTTGTGCATGAGCATATGCTGCATCCGAGCCTGGGTCTTCTCTTCGCCGGTGAGCGAGAGGAACACCTCGCGCTCGAGGTCGAGAATATCCTGCTCGGTGACACGCGTTTTGGTGGTCGCGTGTCCACCCGTGAGCACGTGCGCCAGTTTCTTGCCGATGAAACGGTCGTAATCGGAGATCTGACCGTTGTGCAGCATGCTGTAGAGCATGGCATCGACAGTCGCAGCACCGTCACGTCCAGGCAGACTGAACTTCATCGGACGCGGAGGACGGAATCCTGCGCGCGCCATGCCCAGCGCTCGCTCCTTGGCGTAGTGGACGACGTGGTCGCGATTCAACGTCACGATGTCGTCTTGCTGCAGGAATCCAGCTTCGCGGGCTTCTTCGGCCGAGGTTGCGACCTTGGCCATCCCGATCTGCATGAAGACATGCTGCAAGAAGCCCATCGGATTGATGTCGGTATTACCGGCGTGGCGGCCGAACCAGTTGCGCATGAGCTGCAGGGTTCCAGTGCCGCCTGGAATCAGGCCGACTCCGACCTCGACGAGGCCCATGTAGAGCTCACCGGCTGCCTGAATCGCATTGGCTCCCATTGCAACCTCAGCGCCTCCACCGAGCGTCATGCCGGTGGGTGCGGCCACGACGGGCACCGTCGAAAAGCGCATGCGCTGGTTGGCGTCCTGGAACAATTTGATCATCTTTTCGATGTCATCCCAGTTCTCAGCCTGCGCGTTCATCATCACGAGCATGAGGTTTGCGCCGACCGAGAAATTGTCGCTGCCATTGGCAATGACCAGACCTTCCCAGTTGGCTTCGACCTCGTCGACCGACTTGTGCATCATCTCGATGATGTCGTTGTCGATCGAGTTCATCTTGGTGTGAAACTCGAGGAGTGCGACACCGTCGCCGATATCGTGCAGCGTCGCGCCCATATTGCCGAAGACCTTGGTGTCGTCGGTCTTTTTCAGAACGTCGAACGAAAATCCGAGTTCGTCGGTGGGAACGTCACGATAGGTATGCTCGGCGTAGTCGTAATACTGTCGTGTGGCGCCATCCCATTGATAGAACGATTCGCTTCCGTTCTCGACCATCTCGCCGACCCAGTCGGGCACGTCGATATCGTGTTCTTTCATCTGCTCGTAGCCCCACTTTACGCCGATGGCGTCCCAGGTCTCGAACGGTCCGAGATCCCAGTTGAAGCCCCAGCGCAGCGCGCGGTCGACATTGACGATATCGTCGGCAATCTCTCCCAGGCGTCGCGCGGAATAGGCGAGCGAACGCAGGGTGATGACCCGTGCAAATTCGGCAGCTTTGTCTTCACCATCGACCACGACCTTCTTGATGCGGTCAGCCGGCGCGCCCTTGGCCTTCTTGAGGCTTTCGTACTCGGGCTTGTTGCGCGGGTGATACTCCATGGTTTCGAGATTCAGCGCTTTGATGCCCTCTTTGTCTTTAAGATAAAAGCCCTGTCCCGATTTCGAACCCAGCCAGCCTTTCTCGACCATCTCGTCGAGGTAGTCGGGCGTATCAAAGACGTCGCGCTCTTCATCGTCCGTCAGCGTGTCGTAGCAGTTCTTTGCCACGTGCATGAACGTATCGAGGCCGACGACGTCTGCAGTGCGGAAGACCGCCGACTTGGGTCGGCCCATCGGTTTGGCAAAGATGGCGTCGACTTCCTCGACCGTCATTTCGTAATTCGGCATTTCCTGCATGATGGTGAGCATGCCATGGGTACCGATGCGATTGGCAATGAAATTGGTCGTGTCTTTGCCGAAGACAATCCCTTTGCCGAGCACATCGCGACCAAACTCCACCATGGTCTCGAGGATCTCGGGATCTGTCTTTTTGGCAGGAACAATTTCGAGAAGCTTCATGTAGCGCACGGGATTGAAAAAGTGCGTGACCATGAATCGCTTCTGGAATGCGTCGCTGCGCCCTTCGAGCATTCCTTCGATCGAAAGACCACTCGTATTCGAGGTGATGATCGTATCTTCGCCGGCGTGAGCCTCAATTTTGGCGAAGGTGTCCTGCTTGATCTTCATATTCTCGGGGACGGCCTCGACGACCCAGTCGACATCGGCGAGCCACTCGAGATGATCTTCGACATTGCCCGGGGTGATCAGGTCTTTGTCGCGACTCGTGTAGATCAGAGCCGGTTTGTCCTTATCGAGCCGCGCAATCGCGCCCGTGGCGAACCGATTGCGAAATGAAGGATCATGGACGTCATCATCCTCACCGGGGTTGGGAGGTACGATGTCAAGTAGAACTACGGGGATGCGAGCGTTGGCCAGGTGCGCAGCGATACCGCGCCCCATGACACCACCGCCGATCACAGCCGCTTTGCGAATGTGTTTCGTTGCCATGTGAACGACCTTTGTGTTGGAGGATCGTGATTCCAAATTTCGATCGAATGCTGGGTGTGATCTCTACCTCACCCAGATGGATTCTTAAAGAGTGAATCACGATTCATTTCTCTCCCGTAAATCCCGGCACTTCGACTTGCTTCACGGGCTACAGCGCTTTATACGTACATGACCCGATGCCACGAGGTACGCATGGAACCGTCGGAAATCGAAACATTGATCGTCGAAGCACTCGGTGAAGCCCACGTGGAAGTCGCCGATCTCACCGGTACACGTGATCACTTTAGCGTGGTCGTCGTATCACCGGCGTTCGAGGGCACCCTGCCGTTGAAACAGCATCGGATGGTGAATGCAGCCCTGCGAGAGCATATCGACAGCGGTCGGATTCACGCTCTGCAACTGAAAACGTTCACGCCAGACCAGTACGATTCGGCGACGTAATCTGGGAATCGTCCGGGAATGTCCGCAAATGACCCACCGTTACGTGGGTTGCTACAAGAGAGGGAGTACAAGATGAGCGACAAGAAGATTTCACTGCCGATCGTCGGGAACGAAAACGCTGCCACAGACGAGCTGAAAAGCCGGGAGGAGGGCGGCGACATCATGAGCGAGATCGAAAAGGAGGTCTCGACCAACAAGGTCGTGCTCTACATGAAGGGGACACCTCAGCAACCAATGTGTGGTTTCTCGGCGCGGGCCACGGGAATTCTCCAATCCTATGGTGTGCCTTATCACTCGGTGAATATCCTCGCCGATCAAGAGAAGAGACAGGCGATCAAAGTCTTTTCGGACTGGCCGACCATCCCCCAGATCTATGTGGGCGGTGAGTTCCTCGGTGGTTCGGATATCCTTTCGCAGATGTATGAAAACGGGCAACTCGACGACGTGATGAAGTCGACCTTCAGTGAGTCTTCCTGAAGAGGCGTCAAACGGCGGTTTGGCTGCCCTGCTCAGCCATCTGGCTCTCGGGCGTCCGAG
>CAYFTY010000215.1:0-6839 GCA_964346045.1 uncultured Bradymonadales bacterium
AGGGCTTGTTGTCGCTGAGGATCGAGCCTCGAACCTGCACCAGGAAGTTGTTGTCCAACTCGACACCGTAGACGATGAGTTCGGTTCCGCCGTCTTCGGTCGGAGGTCGAGCCGAAGCCACAATCTGCGTCCCGTCATCCTGAAGAAGAGCAACATCGAGATTGCCTCCCGATGGATACGTGAGTTCGATCGTGATGACATCGCCACCCTGAGCGTTGAACTGGAACCATTCGCCATTTGCGTTTTCCTGGCAGAAAAGCGGCTGGCCCGTTCCCATCGGAACAAACGGGAATGACGGAATCGAGAAAGCATCGTTCTGGTCGTGATTGTCTCCGTACGAGTCGTCTGGACAGGTCGGCGGCAGATCGACGCAGAGCCCGACCGAAGGATTCTCTTGTTCCTCTTCGGTCGCGCCCTGCTCGAAATCGCAGAATTGCGTGGAAGGGCATTGCGAGGTGTCGGTGCATCCCTGGCAGACGCGTGGGCTGCCTGTGCAGATATATCCGGGATTGCCCTGGTTCACACAGTCTGCACGGCTCGTGCAGCTCGGGACGCAGGCGAGGTCGACGCAGACATCGCCTTCGGTCGGGCAGTCCGAATCGTTGTCGCAGCCCTGTCGGCAGCGCAGATCGCCGTTCTCGGTGTTGCAGATTTCTCCGAGGCCGCAATCGTCATTTTCGCGACATCCGACGCGGCAATCTCCCTCCACGCAGATTTCGTTATTGCGGCAATCGGTGTCCGAGCCGCAGGGAGGTCGTACGATGCAGCGCTGCTGCGCCGTCGAACAAACATATTCGTTCCCGTCGTCGACCTGATTGGTGTAGGCGGCGCAGACCGCGTCGTTATTGCAGTCGCCGGTAAACTGACAGGCGGGCGGGTCGAGCGAATCATCGCAGATCTGGAATTGCTGACACGAACCGGTCGTGCAGCCAGCCGGCTCGCAGCGGTTGACCACGAGATCGCAGACCTCGCCGTCGGCGCAGTCCTCGTCTCCACCGCATCCTTCGGCGCAGGTGCCGTTGCGGCAGATTGCGTCGGTGCAGTCTTCGTTCACGGTGCAGGCACCGTCGACGCAACTTCCGTCGACGCAATAGTCACCAAAGTCGCAATCCGACGATCGTTCACACGAGAGCGATTGCTCGGTGCAAACACCATCTGCACTGCAGCGCTGTCCTTCGGGGCAATCTTCACGAACCTGGCACTCTTGACCCGACGGACCATCCGTTTCGTCGTCGCCACAAGCGACCAGGGTGAGCG
The DNA here is from genome assembly GCA_964346045.1 of uncultured Bradymonadales bacterium. Taxonomy (GTDB): domain Bacteria; phylum Myxococcota_A; class Bradymonadia; order Bradymonadales; family Bradymonadaceae; genus CAYFTY01. The sequence continues at coordinate 1,258 of CAYFTY010000215.1, forward strand.
TGAAGAAGAGTGTGAGACAGACAAGTGCCCGGCGGGCGAGCCAATATGTATTCAGCATCGATGTTCCTCGTTCATAACAACGTCGCGTCGCGCGAGGCTCCGCGAGGAGCGTTCAGGCTAAGTAAAAGCCATTTTCTACGCAAATCCGCACGCACGGAGCGAAACGCTCTCCTGTATGGACCGAAGTCGATGGAAGGTCAAGGAGTTGACGGCGCCGTCCGTCGAGAAGCATCGATCTTTGAGGCGATAGAACCGCGCATATCGAGGCGTCGCAGTGGTGGTCGACGCTGTGAATTCCACAACAGACCGCATGCCGATTCTTGCACGCAGGGGTCCATTTTTCATGCGAGCCAGTGATTCAAGGCGTCATGGATCTAGAGGGCACGGCGGCGAACTCGACAGAAATACGACCGAGAAAGTCTTGACTCGGTGCGTCAGAAAAGAGACTCTTAGAGCAGAGCGTAAGCACTACAACACGGTAGAGAACATGACTCGAAGGACGATGGTAGTCGCCCGAACTCTGGGCCTTCTTGTAGCCATATGTGTACTGATCGCGGCAGGCTGTGCCGACGATGAGGCCGGTTCGGCCGCAACCAACAATCAGGGCAACAACGGCGGCGATGCCGCGGTGAATAATGCGGCCCCTGACGCGGGTGCGGATGCTGGCGAAGTCGACGAAGACGGTGGTGCGACCGATGCCGGAGACGACATGGGCACACCGACATGTGACACATCGGATCCCGACGGAGACGAAGACGGCGATGGCGTTTCAAACCGCCGGGACATCTGCCCCTGCACCGAAGACCCAGAACAATCGGACACCGACCGCGATGGCGTCGGGGATGCCTGCGATAATTGCATCGACGTCGCCAACATTCGACAAGAAGATCTCGACGGAAACGGCGTCGGAGATGCCTGCGAGAATTGGATCGATAGCGACGGGGATGGAGTCCGAGACCCGTTCGACAATTGCTTTGAGGTGGAGAACGCCGACCAGGCCGACACGGACGGAGACGGTGTCGGAGATCTCTGCGATAACTGCCCGAACGTATCGAATAGCGGTCAAGAGGACGCAGATGGCGACGACATCGGTGACGTCTGTGAGCAGCCGGTCGACCCGCAGGCCGACACTGACGGCGATGGCGTCCTCGACTTCGACGATAACTGCTTCCGCACGCCCAATGAGCTGCAGGAAGATGCCGACGGCGATTCGGTCGGTGATGCCTGCGACAATTGTCCGGACGTCGCCAATTTCGATCAGGAAGATGCCGACCAGAACGGAACCGGTGACGCGTGTGCGGTCGACCTGACTGCTGATGGCGATGGTGATGGTCAGCGAGACGTCGAGGATAATTGTCCCGGCACCCCGAACCCCAATCAAGAGGACCGGGATGGCGATGGCATCGGCGATGCCTGCGACAACTGCGTTTGGCTGGCCAATTTCGACCAGATGGACAGCGATCAGGACGACACCGGAGACCTCTGTCAGGGACAGCTTGATCCCGCAGGCGATGCGGACGGGGATGGCTTCCTGAACGGCGACGATATCTGCCCGAACGTAAGCGATCCCAATCAGCTCGATTCGGATGGAGATGGCGTGGGTGATGCCTGCGATAATTGCCCCGATATCGCAAATGCCATGCAGACCGACTCCGATGGCAACATGGTCGGTGATGCGTGCGAAGGGGCGGCTGATCCCGATGGCGACGTCGATATGGACGGCACGCGTAACGGGATCGATAACTGCCCTTTGACCCCCAATGCGAATCAAACCGACAGCGACGGTGATGGCGTCGGCGACGCCTGCGATAATTGCGACACGATTGCCAATGCCGACCAGCTCGATGTCAATTCGAACATGGTCGGCGACGTCTGTGAGGCATTCAATGCCGACTCGGATGGCGACGGGTTCCCTGACAACGTCGACAATTGCGTCGGAACGCCGAATATGGGGCAGACCGACACCGACGGCGACGGGGTCGGAGATGCCTGCGACAACTGCGCCTCGGTGGCCAATTCTGACCAGCTCGACGCCGACGGAAATATGATCGGCGATGCATGCGAGTCTCTTTTCTCAGATACGGACGGCGATATGGTCGTCGACTTCGACGATAACTGTCCCGGAACCATAAACCCGAATCAGACGGACACTGACGACGACGGCATTGGAGATGCCTGCGATAATTGCCCCGCGGTCTCGAACCTCGATCAGTCCGACTCCAACGGCAATATGATCGGGGATGCGTGTGATCCACCCCCCTACGACATCACGCAAGACAGTGATGGTGATGGGATCGCAGATGTGAACGACAACTGCCCGACTCCGAACCCCAATCAGACCGACACGGACGGGGATGCCATCGGCGATGCCTGCGACAACTGCATCAACACGGCGAATTACACGCAGGACGACATCGATATGAATGGCGTCGGAGATGCGTGTGAGACGGGACTTCCCGACATGACGCCGATCTGCAATTCCAGTGACCTCAATGCGACTCGGATCAAGCCGGCGCTCTACTTCTTGCTCGATACCTCGGGTTCGATGTGCTGCACGCCTGACCGCCTGGATACGATGAAGGACGCGCTCGACAATCTCGCTGACAACTCGAATCTACTCAATGACTTCTACGTCGGGATCGCCGAATTCGGAGGTTGCACGGTCGCAGAGATTCTCGACCTTCAGGAGAATTACGCGGCGAGTACGTTCAAGGGCAGCTACGCGGGCCTGAACGATAGCGGTAGCACGCCCACTGGACCCGCGATCAATCGGGTCTATACCAACGGCTGGCTCGACATCCCGAACGACCCTGTCATGAACCGCGAAAAGCGAATCATCGTCATCACGGACGGTGCCCCGACCACGACCTGTAGCGAATCGTCCTTAGGCGCGGCGGATTACACCGAAGATCGTGCGGGATTCTCGCTCACAAACGGAAATCCAGTTTATTTCGTGGGCTTTGACAGCCTCTCGTCGGGTGCCCAGAGCAACATGCAGGACTTCGCGATTGCCGGAGGTACTGATAATCCGAATGATTTGACCCGCAACTGGTTCGAAGTCAGCTCGACGAATACCGCTGACCTCGAGGCCGCCATCAATTCGATCCAGCAGCAGACCATCAGTTGCGACCTTTCGGTGACTCCGCAGGCAGTAGACGATACCAGTCGCATGGAGGTCGCAATCGTCGACGGCATGCAGCGAATCCTCGTGGCTCGAGATCCCACTAACGGCTTCTCCTACGACGAGATGACGCAGACGGTCACTCTCAACGGCAGCTCATGTGCCGATCTGACCACCCGCACGCAAAACGCTGCGCCTGGCATTCAGGTTGGCGTCGAGGTTGAGATCGCCTGTCTTTCGTGCACGTCCTCGGCCGAAGTCTGTGACTACGTCGACAATGACTGCGACGGCGTCATCGACGAGGGCTGTGATGGAACCCCGGAGGTCTGTGATGGGGTCGACAACGATGGCGACATGCAGATTGACGAAGGCTGTCCGATTTGCATCCCGACCGCCGAGGTCTGTGGCGACGGCATCGACAATGACTGTGATACGCAGATCGATGAAGGCTGCATGTCGAGCTGCATGCCCGTAGCCGAAACCTGCAATGGCGTCGACGACGACTGCGACATGCAGATCGACGAGGGCTGTCCGCCGTCCCAGTGTGTGCCTTCGCCCGAGACGTGCAATGGCGTCGACGATGATTGCGACTCCCAGATCGACGAAGGTTGCCCGCCGTCAGGCTGCGTGCCCGAGGCTGAGGTCTGCGACGGTCAGGATAACGACTGCGACATGCAGGTCGACGAAGGATGCGGAACGACAGGCTGCATCCCAGATCCCGAGATCTGCGATGGTCAGGATAATGACTGCGACATGCAGGTCGACGAGGGATGCGATGCATGCATCCCGCAGCCCGAGATCTGTGATGGTGCGGACAACGATTGCGACGGTATCGTCGATGAAATGTGTGTCCAGTGCCCCGATGGTCCGGCTCCCGAAGTCTGCGACGGCGTCGACAACAACTGTGACGGCGTAGTCGACGAAGGGTGTGGACCGGGTCAGTGCGTGGTCGAAAACGAGATCTGCGACATGATCGACAACGATTGTGACGGAACGATCGACGAAGATTGCGTCGACTGTCCTGACGGACGCCTGCCCGAGGTCTGCAACGGCCTCGATGACGACTGTGATGGACTTGTCGACGAGGGCTGCCCGCAGGGCTGAGCCGTTGACCAGGTATCAGGGCCGCGCGGTGAAAGCTGCGCGGCCTTTTCGATATCAGTGGAGTGTTTCGGTGGGATCTTCGCCGTTCTCGGTGTCGGTTTCGAGCATCGCCACGATGCGTCGATGCTCCTCGCATCCGAGCACAGATTCGAAATCGCGAGGCTGCCACGGTCGTTGCCAGCTCTTCAGCATCATGTTTTTGAGATCCATGATGCGGTTTGCGCTCTGGAAGACTCTGTGGCGATCGAGGTCATTGTTCATCGCAAGCTCGAAGAGATGCGCGTGCGCGGCCTTCCAGAGGTCTTCGGTGTGGCAAATCAGGAAGCTATCGATCCCCGCTCGCAGCCCGAGCTCGACCATCGTTTCGATGTCGTAGTTCTCGGCAACCGCCTTCATCTCGAGGTCGTCGGTGATGACGACGCCATCGTAGCCGAGCTCGTCGCGTAAAAGCCGGGTCATCACGGCATGACTCAGAGTCGCCGGGTGAACGGTGTCCAGGGCAGGAACCATCAGGTGTGCGGTCATCAACATCGGAATGTCGACGTCGATCATTCGCACGAATGGTTCGAGTTCGATGCGCTCGAGGCGCTCGGGATCGTGATGGAGGACCGGTAGTTCGAGATGGCTGTCGGTGTCGGTATCGCCGTGTCCCGGAAAGTGCTTCCCGCATGGGATGACGCCCGAAGTGAGATGTCCGACGAGAAAGCTCCCCGCCATGCGGCTCACGACTTCGGGCTCGCGTGAGAACGCTCGATCGCCGATCACCGGGTTGTCCGGATTGGTGTCGACATCGAGCACCGGAGCAAAGTTCAGATTGAATCCGAGGGCACCGATTTCCGTAGCGATGACTTCCGAGACGGCTGCCGTGATCTCGGGGCTGTCCGCGTCGCCCAGCGTACGCATGGGCGGGATGGGCGTCAGGGGATCCCGCAATCGCACGACGCGGCCGCCCTCTTGATCGACGGCGACGAACGGGGCGGCGACTGCGTCTTTTGCCGCTTCGTGAATCGCCGCATTGAGGCGTGAGACCTGCTCGACCGATTCGACGTTTCGACGAAAGAGAATCACGCCTCCGATGTCGCCTGTCGATAGATATTCTCGAACCGCTGGTGTGGGCTCGTCTCCATCGCCCGGAAACCCGACCACGAGCAACTGGCCGACGTCGCGGCGGATATTCTCTTCGGAGTGGTCATGCGGATTGAAGAAGGGAAGTTTGGGATCGTTCATGTCGGTCTCATTGTTTCTGAATGCCGCGTGGATCGAGAATGTCCCGAAGTCCGTCGCCCAGAAAATTGATGCCCAGCACAGTGATCATGATGGCAATTCCCGGAAAGAAGGCGAGGTGCGGCGTGAGTAA
>CAYFTY010000216.1:0-6828 GCA_964346045.1 uncultured Bradymonadales bacterium
GATCGCGAAAGTCTAGTCTAGAATAGTCTATTTGAATCACGATTCGATTCTTGCGCATCTCGAGGCTCATGAAGCGTTCTGCTCCGCGTTGTATTTTAATTGCTCTCGTCTTTTCGCTCGTTTGGCTCGGCGGCTGCGCATACAACCAGGCGCTCAAAAAGGCCGAAGAACTCTCGGATCAAGAACAGTGGCAGCAAGCATATGCCCAGTGCCAGCGGGCGCTTTCGTTGAAGCCGGACAGTTTGGAGGCAAAGGCGTGTGTCGAGCAGACGGGGCCAGAGGCGATCGAATCACTGCTCGAGGACGCACGCTCAGACCTCGAAGAGAAGCGCTACGCCGACGCGATCGCACATATCGACGAAGCCGATACCATCGCGGGCGAGCCGGTCGTGCAGATCGAGCAGCTCCGAGCGGACGTTCGAAAGGCGGTCAACGATCGGCTCGATGCGCATCTGATGAACGGGGAGATGCTCGCCGCTTATCGATTCGTCGGGGCGGCCAGCGAACTGTACCCGGGCGCGTCCTTTGTGTCTGACGCTTACGCCAATCTTCGCGAGCATTACCACTACAAGGCGACGCAGGCAGCTGATCAAGGGCGGTTTGCGGATGCGTTCGTCGCACTCGACGTCATCGTCCAAAACGATCCGGAGGGCCGTGCGCGAGCCAATGACATGCGAAGCCAGATGCGCCTGCGCTGGGCCGCGTCGCTCGAGCAAGAGGCCAGATCGATGGAGCAAGATGGCCACCTCGCGGGCGCTGCCGTCTATCTGGTTCGCGCCAGCGACCAGCGGGCCAGCGGCGGCGATGCGGGCGGGGCCTCGGAATTGCTCTCGCAGGCTCGCGAGAACGCGCAGCGGTCGCGCCAGTTCACACGGGTGAGTATGAATTGGACTATCGCTGCGTCAGACGGCTGGCGGGCGACGGTCGATAACAACTTGGTGCAGTATCTCGCGGGGGATCCGGATGTATCCACGGCTGACGGGTCGGCTGACATCGAGCTCGACATCTCCATGCAGTCGACCGACTGCGGCTCCGCCCTGCAGGGTACCGCACGCGCGTCGACGGACTATGTCGCGGGCACTCGGACCGTCGAAAACCCGCGTTATAATAAACTCGCAGCCGAACGGAACCAATTGCAGCGCGATCTGCAGGCGGCCAGGCGCGATGAATCGAACCTCGCGCAGTCGTACAATCGAGTCGAGGCGAGTTATCAGCAATACTATCGCGACGTCATTCGTCCGCTGCAGACCAAGCTACAGTCAGCTAAGCAGCGCGAGCAGCAGGCCGAAAAGGACGCTGACTCGGCGGGTAGAATGGCCGACGACGCGCGCGACCAGATGAGCCGACTCCGAAGCGATCCGAATGCATCTGAGTCAAATATCACGCGGTCCGAGCAGGTCGTGCAGATGTACGAGAGTCGAGAGCGCACCGCGGAGCAGGCGCTGACAGGAGCGCTTCAACAGCGCCAGCAGATCGAAAATTCGCTACGGGCCAGGATGGGTGAGTACGAAAGGCTGGAGTCGACCCGCGATCGCCTCTACCGCCAGCATCAGTCAGCGAAAAAGCAGGTGCGACAACTCAATGCCCGTGCTCGAACTGTCCAGAATCAGCTCGCGTCGACGCCACGCACGCTCGACGAGAAGATCGTCAAAACCTTCACGTACAACGTGGAGACCTGGAGGCAGTCGTGCGCATCCACGTTGGCAGTGACGTCGCGTGCTGCCGATGGCGCGGGCCCGATCGACGACACCTTGAGCGCGAGCGCCTTCGGAGAAGACACCTACCACGATGCGTATCCGCGCTACGGCATTGAAGAGGACGCACTACAGTATCCGTTTTCCGAGGCGCAACTGCTCGAGAGTGTGGACGAGCAACTCATCGAGAAGCTGCGCGCTTTCGTGAGCCAGCGGGTCCGCGCCTGGGGTCAGCGCGGCATCTCAAGGGCGCTCGAGCGAACCGAGCAGACTCCGCATCGCTCGGCGGACGTCCTGCTCTCAAGCTATCTGGTTTACGGCAACTTGATGCAAGGCTCGGACCTCGAGGCTTTTCGTTCGCTCCTCGAAGAGACCTACGGCGCGAGCCCGATCCAGCGACTCGCGTCAGGCAATTGACTCGGGGTATGAGTACGGAACGCGCTCGGAAGAGGTAGTGGTGGGGGCGGGCACTTCCTGTTCGTCGGGCATGGCGGTCTCCGTGGTGGAGTCGACTGGGCGCCTGGATGATAAGGACGCGAGCGAGGATGAGAAGGGGCGTCGGTGTGAGGGTGTTGCACGAGGCGGAGGTCGTCGCTACGTACTCTGCGCGACTGCTTGAAGACCGGGATCTGCGCAGAGGAGACAGCTGATGGACTTTCCGACGTATACCGTTCCCGTCGACATTTCCTAAAAGTGCGTGGCAGCTCTCCCTCTGTCGCTCCTTTACCGACACGGCCACGATCTATGCGATGATATTCATCAAATTCCTACCTGTGTCTGCCCGATAAGTATCGCCGTCGGCTGCGGACGACCAATATGCTCGAGCGGCTCAACGGCGAAGTCAGACGCCGGGAGAAGGTCATTTGAATCTTTCCGAATGACGAATCAGTATGGCGTTCTGTGTCGAGGCGATCGACCCGGACAATGACCCGATGCGGGCCGAATGGTCGATCTTGAGCGGACCGCCTCCGGCGGGCGTCCCGACGGTCGTCTCCAGCGAGTCGACCAACGGACGGCTCCTCGAGTGCGTCGCCTTCGAACCCGGGGCCGGCGAGTGGAGCCTTCAGGTCAAGATCTGGGACCAGCTCCAATACAATGACCAGTTGACCGACTTCGAGAACTACTACAGCCAGACCGGCCAGCCACAGGTCTCCCACGGCTTCCTGCGCTTCCCGCTCTACGGGGGCGGCGGCTCGTGTCAGGGTCCGGACGCCGGCGAAGATACCGGTCCGGATGTCGAGGACGACGCCGACGAGAACGCTGGAGACACCGCAGACCCCGACGCCGACACCGGCACCCGCGAGTGCAACTGCAAAGACTCGGTCACCCTGGTCGAGTACCAGGTCGACCGCGGCGGCCAGCAGATCATCATCGGCGATCTCAACCAGGCCCAGCAGGGGGACACGGTGACCGCCAAGTTCACCGTCGACGCCGGCTGCGACCCCCAGGAGGTCTCGCTGGTTGTCTACGAAGCGCAGGGGCCGGACTTCAACAGCTCGTTCCCCCAGACACTCCACGACTTCGCCTCCGGGGCCTTCGGACCCGGGACGCACACGCTGGGACCGGTCGCCATCCCGGACTGCTACTTCCAGGTCGACTTCGTCTGCGGACCACGCCTCAGCGACCTGGCCCTCAACAGCGGTCATCGCTACGGCGACCGCAAGATCGACTGGCACAACAACGGGACGCGCTCATGTCAGCCCTCTCAGGGTTGCACCCGGACGCGCGGCTACTGGTCGACCCACCACGAGTACGCCGGCAACCCGTCCCTGCAGATCGACTGGCCGAGAGCCAACGGGGAGGACGAGATGAACCTCATCTGCGGGAAGACCTGGCTGTCGGTCATCCAGCTAGCCCGGAAATTTCACGCACGCACTGAAAAAGGACCGATCGATCTGGTAAAATCGTAGCGACACCAAACCGTTACGATACTCCAGAACCGATCGGCCCATGGACACAGAGTGTACAGATGAACAGATCGATTTCCAACCCCTCGGCGACCGACAGGTCACCGGGCAATTCAACGGCGGACGCATCACCTCGGATGCCGGTGTTGTCCAGCTTCGAGAGCTCGAGGAGCGATTTGGTCTCATCGAGCGACTCGCCGAGTGCTTCGAGGACCATCGCAAACAAGAGTATGTCGAACACAGCCTCGAGGAGCTTTTGCGTCAGCGAATCTTCGGGCTCATTCTCGGATACGAAGATTTGAACGACCAAGACTCCATTCGTCGCGATCCGGCGATTGCGGCCGCTTGTGGCAAAGAGGAACCCGACGGCCGGGACCGGAAACAAGACGAGGACAAAGGCAAACCGTTGGCAGCATCGGCGACGTTGAACCGCATGGAACTCGGCACCGAAGAGGGCGGCCCGGAGCAGCGATACAAACGGATTGAGCCGAAGCCGACGAAAATCGAAGAGGTGTTGGTCGAATTTTGGCTGGAGATGCTGGAGCGCAGGTATCACAACGGACCGACGTGTCTGGTGTTGGACGCCGACGCCAGCGACATTCAACTGCACGGCGACCAGGAGGGTCGTCACTATCACACCTACTACGACGGCTACTGTTATCTGCCGCTGTACGTCTTTCAGGGAGAGTGGCTTTTGTCGGCGTTTCTTCGATCGAGTGACTGCTCGGCGGCGGGCGACTGCCAGCCCTCACTGGAGCTTGTCGTGGATGCACTTCAGGAGCGTTTTCCGGACTGTCGGATCATCTTGCGTGGCGACGCCGATTTCTCGACCCCTTCGATGATGCAGTGGTGTGAGGAGTGGGAGATCGATTACGTGTTCGGCCTCCGGCAAAACAGCCGACTCAACGACCGGATCGAAGGCGACATGGAGAAGGTCAAGCAGGAGGCCGAGAAGGGAGACGGTTCAGCCAGAAGATTCGTCGACTTCGAGTACGCCACCGTCAAGTCCTGGGAGCACAAGCGCCGAGTCGTCGCCAAGGTCGAATGGTCCGAAGGCGAGGCGAACCCTCGTTATGTCGTGACGTCGTTGGGACGCGGGGAATCGGATCCCGAGACGGTGTATAAAGAGGATTATTGCGGTCGCGGCGAAGCGGAAAACCGGATCAAAGAAATGCAGCAACCACTGTTTGGGACCCGGATGTCGACGAGGGCGATGAGCAGCAATCAGCTGCGGACGTATTTCTCCTCGATTGCGTATCTGTTCATCTGTCTGTTTCGGCAGATCGCGCTGAAGGGAACCGATTGGGCCCGGCTCCAGGCCGAGACGATCCGGCAGACGTTCCTCAAAATTGGGGCGTTGGTCCAGATCTCGACACGCCGAGTCTGGTTGAATATGGCGTCGGGATACCCGCATCAGGAAGCATTCGGGATGGTCACCGAGAAAATACAGATGTACTCTCGATGAAAACCGCCCACGACAATCGAACTCGACGAGTCACGCGGTTGAGGTGTATCTCGACCTCCGAGACACTGTCTCAAATCTGGCAAACTCTCGGAGATATTGGCATATATTCGCCAGAATTGGCGCTGAGATTGGCCGGAAACGCCCGACAGTTACGCTCGGGGTAACTCGATTCGCTGACGATGCGATTTTGTCGGTCATTCTCGCGGTGCGTGAAATTTCCGGGCTAAGCCTAATGCCGGTAAGTTAAGGCGCTACCCAGCATTTTCTGGGCGTTTTCTTGGATAGCTACTCATCTTGATTTTGACTGCACGCGGGTACATCCGATGTTTGCGGCGTGGTGGCAATACAAACCGCTTGAGATTGGCCCGCAAGTTTCGCAATTGACGCGGAATTGCCCCGGGCGAAGCAATCGCACACCACATCCATTCATCTTGAATGAACCGAAGCGCAGTCACAAAACTGATTTCGATTGGTTCGACAGCAGCCTCATGAGCAATTTGCTCCATTTCCAGGCGGATCAGGTTGTATGCCAGAAATACCCCCCACAGTTCCTGGTCGATCCGTTCGGGGGTTTTGCATCGAAGCGTCTCTTCACTGAGCAAAACTTCCGATTTTATCTCGTCGTACCCCTGCTCAATCTCCCATCTTTCCTCGTAGAGCTTCGCGACTTCATCGGCCGGGTATTTCTCACAATCGACAAGCGAGGTGAGAATGACCCGCTGTTTGCCCCGGCACTTGTAGGTCAGAAGCCGAGCCTGGTATCTCCTCGGCAACGATGGGTTTCGCCGTCGGACTTGCGGCGAGACATTCAGCTCGACCAATTCGTCACCGGGGCCGAGCGTTTTGATCGTCTTGGTTTTCGTGTTCTTCTTCGGCCGTATCAGCCAGTGGCGCTGCGTTCCTTGTTGTCTGATTCCCAGCAGGATTTCCCCCGACAAGAACTGTCGGTCCAGAATGGTCAGCGATTCGTCTGGAATCGTCTTCCACAACCGATCAGCCAGTTCAATTTCACTGGTTGCGTACGGGCCGTACTCACATCCGGCCAACAGGTGCGAGCGCAGTGCCATAACAGCGACCAGCCGCAACAATGGGTAGCCGCTCTCCCCGCGCCCCCCTCCAGCCAGGCCGAAGTGCTGGCGGTTTTCGGGCGTATCCGGCACACGCAGTGTCGAGCCATCGAGTCCGTAAAGGGCCAGCCCCCTCCACCGGTGGGCGTCGGCGCTTCGGTCAGTCCAATGGTCGGCAGTACGCTCGAACAGCCAACGGAGCGGTTCCGGGCCCAGTCTATCTCGTGCCTGAACGACACCGCTCGAAGAGATAAACTTCTGCTTGCCGGTCTCAATCGACAAATCGAGTTTGTCGACGACATCCAAGATCGGACGGTCACGATAAAGAGCGATTCCAAGCACCAACCAGACGACTTGTTCGGCCGGCAAACAGCGGCGACGAACAGATGCTTTTCCGGTCGCCTCCAGCGCCTGCTCAATCCACTCTTTGGGAAGATGTCGTCGAAGGGTCGCCAACTGGCCGGGGTTGGCCAGCAAGGCCGTGGTCACCAAATCTCTCTGAAGGTTCATCATGATTGCTCTCGCAAGGTCTCGGACACGAAATCTCGGACCGCCATGGTGCATTGAGATGCCGTACAGATACCCTTCAAACAACTCAGATTGCCTGAATAATCTCTTAACTTACCGGCATTAGGGTTAGCCCGCATTTCTCACGAACCTCGTCGATGAGGGCAAACAGGCTGTGTCGAGACGAA
>CAYFTY010000217.1:0-6825 GCA_964346045.1 uncultured Bradymonadales bacterium
ATGCGGCCCTGGTCGTCACGGGCTCGCTCGAGGCAAGCGCGATCGCAGGGGTCGGACACATCTCGGTCGGTGGAAATCTGCGCGCCCTCTTCATCGAGGTCGAGGCTAACGACTGCGCCCTCGACGTCGGCGGAGAATTGGCGGCGTTTCTTTTGATTCAGAACGACCACGTCGTGCGCGCGTCGAAATTCGCGCTCGAACTTCACGCCGTCTATCCGGTGCCCGACGCCGCCACCGACGTATTCGACGAAGGCGTCTTGAATCCGAACGGCTGGCCCGACTGGGCGGCGATTGCCCGCAACGCGCAAGCCGGTCTCCCCGTATTTATCGACGGCTACCAGGCTCCCGATCCCACGCCCGAGGGCCTCGCGCAGACACTATGAGACGATGCAACTTCTAATTCTCCTCATGGTGTTCGCCGGCCTCGTCGGGTTGCACCGAAGACGAGCCTACCTGTCAGCGAGAGGGTGATTACTTCATTGCTGTCGAGGGCGCCGAAGGCGAGTCTTATCGACTCTGGGTCAGAAGCGAATCGTGACCTGAATCCCGGTCTGCCGCGGCGGTGCCATCGAAAACGGAGACCACCACGACGAGTCCTTGCGGCGCTCGACCGGCGTATCAGCCTCGGGGCCGAGATTCATCGAATCGCGCAACTCACGGTTGTGTTGCTGCGCCAATGACTCGCGCTCGGGCAAGGAGAGAGGGTGCTGATCGCGGATCAGTCCGACGGTAAAGAGGGCGATACCACCGCTCATCGTGAAAAAACCACCCATGAATCCGCCGAGAAACCTCCCGGTATCACGCTCGCTGGTTTCAGAATCGACGGCGCTAAATCCCCAGACGATCAGGCCGATGCCAGCGGCCGTCATCACCGCTCCGGTGATCCACATCCAGGGCGTATGCGTCTTGAATTCTTCGGCGAGGTCGGGCCGATTCACTGCGTGATAGAACGGAACCGCGTCGAGAACGCGGTCATTTTGACGAAAGTCCGAGCCGTCGTAGACGACACGCCGATTGAGGTACGTCAGCTTTCGTTGCGCTTCGGATTCGCCATCTGCGTCGACAGTCGTTTCACCGACTCCACTACCGGCTTCGGAACCCGCTTTGATCACGACATCGGGGGCCGGCTCGCTGACGCCCGAGCTCAGGATCACGCTCGAGTTCCCCTCCATCTGCGGCGTCTGTTGTCGCCCCTTCACACCGCGTAGCTCGCGACGCGCGTAGTAGAGCGCTTCTTCGGCCGTGACTCGACCGTCTCCATCGTCGGCCCAGCCGCGCAATGCACCGAGCATCAAATAGCTGAACGCGGGTCGGGTCGTTCCCGGCAACTGTCCCGCCACTTCGGTCGCTTTGGCCGCCGTGAGCACCACCGAATCGGACCCCAGCCTCGGATTGGATTCGACGGCGACTACCGGTTGGACGCCCGCGGCGAGCGCCGAACCATCGCTGGCGCGTCCACTGAAGCACGCGTCGAGGATGACGATGGCTTCGTGACTCTCGGTCTCGAGCGCAGCCATCAATTCTGCCTGCCGCACTCCCCGCGCCTGAAGGCTCTCGGCTGTTTGCTGAGCATCCATGCCCACCAGAAGTCCATCTTTTCCATCTGCCGTCGGCGCGCCATGGCCGATAAAGACCCACCATATCCGCCCGTCATCGCCCACATCATTCGCCGCGATTTTCGCAAATTTGAGCATTTCTTCGCGGCTGGCGTCCTGATTTGCCAGCACGTGGACGTCTTTGACGCCCAGACTGCGACGCAGAAACATCTCCCAATCGTTGGCGTTTTCGACCGCCCCGGGGACATCCGGCAAGAGCAGGTAGTCCTCGACCGCCACGATTACGGCAACGTCGTTGGTATCACGCTTGTCCGCCTCGATGGGCCCGGAAAGATCGGGCCAGGCAGCATGGGCATTCGTGACCATGAAGGTCGAAAGAAGAATGGACGCAAGCAAAAAGACGCGCATATCTCACCGACTGAAAGGGGGCTATCACTCTACCCTCAGCCGAACTTCGATGCCAGTCATGCTCTTATCTGTGGCGAGGCTGAGCATTGCTTTCCCTCGGCACGCCAGCCAGGGGTCTGCGTCACTGATCAATCGCCGTCTTCGTCAGCGAGCGAACGACTCGACCCCGGCTTTCCCTCGGCGAGAGTGCGGCCGAGTCGTTCCTGGGTGGTTCCCTTTGCGGTCGAGAGCTTGGTGTCCCCATGCGGCTCGTGGTCTGAAGTGGCCGAATCATGCTGGGTATCGCTCGAGGTTGCGATGGGACGCCTCGACCCCGCCCTTCCATCAGCGAGCGTGTGTCCTGCGGGACCGGTTTTGCTCTCCGGCCGCCGAGCTTTCTCGATGGGCAAGGCTTCCGCGACTTCTTCTGGCAGGTTGCGAAGCCAGTGCTGACGTGCCTCACCGACCTGTGATTCGTCGATCGCCGCGAGCACGCAGAGGACGAACTCCCGCCCCTCGCCCGGCGGCATACCGAGCAGAGCCGCAATCGTATCGAGGTCGAAATCCTCTGTGCTAGACGGATGCGCGCCGAGATGCTCGGCTGCTTCTGCCGGCAACTCGAAGTGCTTGCGGTCGATCTCGGGGATGTACTTTCCGAGCGTGACCAGCGTCGCTCGAACTCTCGCCTTCAATTCGTCGGGCTCCGAATTTCCAAAACGTTGAGCCACTCGTTCTACGAAACTTTGCCAGGATTGCATCGCTTCCTCCGCTTCATGGGATGGGCTGAAGATGACCACGAATGGCACGATGACAAATACATCAGAGACGCTTCATATGCCGCAGCATGAATGGAAGGCCCACCAACCCCGGCAAAACCAGACCGATCACCGAATATCCCAACGTGGCGACGAGCACCGGGGCCTCGTGCAGATCGGCAAAGACCGAGGAGAGCATGAATGCGAACGCAGCATCTCTCGTGCCCACACCGCCGACCGTCAGAGGAAGGAGCCCGACAAAAATCGCGATCGGCCAGAGAGCGAGCACGTAGGTAAACGATATATCGGCCCCAAATCCCTGCGTCAGGAAGTATACTGCCGTCACGACTAGAAACCATGCGGTCAGCGATGCGAGGTTGACGGCCAATAATTTGCCCGGGGCCTTCATGAGCGCATGAATCGCGACGAGGAGGCGACGCAATTTAGCTTCGACGCGGTTGACGACCGGCAGAGATACGAAGAAATCCGTGTATCGAATCACCAGAAAGACGCAGATCCACTCGGCGACCATGACCCCCGCAGGTATTGCTCCCCAGCTCCAGGTTCCAGTGATGATCGCACCGATGACTCCGAGCACACAGATCGAATGAATGTCGATGAGCCTTTCGGCAATCACGCCACTCGAGCATTCGAGAAAGCGAATCTTGTCGCGCAGGGCGACCGCTCGCAGTAGATCACTTGCTCGAGAGGGTGTCGCGATGGCGAATGGGAAGGTCGAGAAGATGGCGTCAAACGAACGCCAGGTCGAAACCTCAGCCCCTAGTGCGCCCAGCACGATGCGAAAGCGGATACTCACGACCACGAAGACGGCCACGACCGCAAAGATGGCGAGCCCGAGCTGCCCGGCGTTGGCCTGGCGCAGTGCCGCCAAGAGCTCGTCGGCATCGGCGAGTGAGGTCAGAAGGAGGTAGACGACGAGTGCGGTCACGGCCAGAAGCGGAATGATCTTCCACGAGAATTGGCCTCGCACCCGTGCGGCATCGACGCTCTCGTTCTGGGAATCGATATCACTCATCGAGAGAATGTCCTACACCTTCTCGACAGCGTTCGACCAGTCTCCGGATTCAAGCAGATGATGAGGCGCCATCTGCTCGATCGAGAGTGTTCGAGGGATTTCGCTCAGCGGCGTCACGCCGCGAAGCACCAGCTCGATGAGATGATTACGGATGGGTTTGAGGCCCGACTGATAGGCGATCCCGCGCAACTCGTCGACGGTCATCTGACGCGAGATCCCGGTGCGAATCTCGGGGCTGGCCCTGAGAAACTCGACGGCGGCGATGCGTCCGTGCGTGCCTGTGCCCTGGCAGATATTGCAGCCCTTGCCTTCGAAGCATCGAAAATGCTGGGGCGCCCCGGCCGGGAAGAGTTCTTCGAGAGTCTTCTGGTCGGCCTCGGTTTTCTGTCTGCACTCGGTGCAGATGCGACGCACGAGACGTTGCGATACGACTGCGATGAGTTCCGAGGCAATCGAGTTGGGGTGCATACCCAGATCGAGGAGTCGCTGCACTGCATCGACGGTGTCATTGCAGTGCAGTGTCGAGAGCACGAGGTGGCCGGTCTGCGATGCTCGAATGGCCTCGAGCGCCGTTTCACTGTCACGTATCTCTCCCACCAGAATCACGTCTGGGTCCTGGCGTACGAACGCCCGCATCGCATTCGCAAACGAGAATCCAATCTCGGGGCGCACCGGACATTGCTGCACTGCCCCGATGGAGTACTCCACCGGATCTTCGACCGTAATCACCTTGCGTGTCGCGTCGTTGGCGAGCACCTGCAGCCCCGCGTAGAGGGTCGTCGATTTACCCGAGCCAGTCGGGCCGACCACCAATACCAGGCCCTGGGGACTGCCGAGCAGCCGACGAAATCGATCGGCCTCCGAATCGGGGAACCCGAGCTCTTCGATGCCCAGCATTCCCCCTTCCTGCCGAAGGATTCGGATGATCACGTTTTCGCCATGCAGACCAGGCTGAGTCTGAATGCGCAGGTCGAAGACGGCATCGGCGGTACGCCGTCGAATACGTCCACCCTGAGGCAGTCGTCGTTCGGTGATGTCGAGATCGGCGTTGATTTTGATGACGTTGACCAGGCCGCGCAGCTCGCGCTGGCCGATCGCAAAGCGGTCGATATCATACATGCGACCGTCGACCCGGTAGCGCAAGCGCACGCGAGATTTATATGCCTCGAGGTGGATATCGCTGGCGCGCGCTCCAATCGCATCGAGAAGAATGCCCTCGAAAAGCGCGACCATACGCTTCTCGGACACCTCGTCGTCACCGAGCAAATCGGAATCCTCGAGTTCATCTTCGAGCTTCGAAGGCCCACCGAGATCGTAGATGGACCAGAAACGACGAAAATCGGTGGGGGTGATCAGCCTGATATGCAGGGTTTTGGCGCCCACGGCGTCAGCCAGATGCTGGGCCTGAACCTGCGGATTGGCCGTCGCGAGCTCGAGCACAGGGCCGCGACGCGCGAGCGGTATGACCCGTTCATGCTCCAGGTAGGTTCGTGGAATGTTCGCGACCAACTCGCGGTCGAGGCCCGCGAAAAGCCGATCGAAGGATGCCATCTCGAGACCGTGTTGCTCGGCAAGGGCTCGAAATAGTTGCCGCTCACCGAGCTTACCTTCGAGCATCAACTCTTCGCCGAGCAATCGATTGGCTTTGCGGGCCCTCTCGAGCGACGCCTCGACCTCGGACTGACTCAACTCGCCATGTTCGACGAGTATCTCGCCGAGGTGTTTGCTTTTTTCTTCCATCTCGAGACCGCTGCTGGAGACATCGAGTGTGGGGACTCGCCAGCTTACTCGTGCTCTGGCCTCGGTGAAAGAAGGAAGGCGCTCGCGCAATGCTCGACTCGGGATCGAACGTCCACAGTTCAGAAGGTCGTCACGTTCGCATTCGCACTCAGAGTCTCGATGCACCACGAATCCCCTCCAGAAATCACCGAGGTTTCGAACGTATCAAAATTCACGTCGACCTCAGCCAACTCGAGATCGGTGAACTGCGCGGCAAAGGTATCGCCTTCCGCGGTACCGATCGAAGTGATCTCGACACTTCCTTTCTGAGGCATGAAGGTGTCACAGTCCTCGGCCGTTCGGCACCGGAAGATCAACAAACACACGCCGCAGTCGGCATAACTCTCGCCCGTGAAATCGAAGGTCTGCGTGGTCACGACACCCCCGAATTCATTATAGATCTCGAGATTGAACTGGTCGAAAGGCGGATTCTCTTCTTCACCCTGGAAGGCTACGTAGAAAAAAGAGTCAGCTTCGGTCGGGGCTTCGGCGAACGACGAGGTCGTGGAGAACCCATTCTCGTCGCACATCCCCGGCATATCGGGGCTGGCCATATCGAGCCCCCCCACGTCGAAGGGAGCCATATCGGTCGACGCATCGACGTTCGGATTCAGGTCAGGCGCCATATCGAGCGTCGGTGAACCCATGTCGGCGAGAGCCCCGGTATCGGCGAGGTTGCCGGCGTCGGAGGTATTATTCTGAGGATTGAATCCGCCGAGATCTTCCGGCGAATTCGACACGCCCTGATCCAGGGCGCCCGAACCCTCGTCATCGCCGCCGCACGCCGCCACAAAAGCCAGACTCGAGATCAACACCAGGAAGAAACTAAATTTCATACACTCACCTCATTCAACGACGATAGGCGCGGTGTACATCTTCGCCATCGAGGTCGCAAGCCAGTCTCCTGCAACATTTGCAGCGGCAGACGCTCGGTATACAGTGGTCGTGCCATCACCCACGGTCCGTCTATGTCGTTTCGCTGGATCTATCTCGCCTTTTTGCTCTCGGGGGCCGCGGGCCTTCAACCTGGTCGCCGCCCTGCTTGCATTCCGTTGCGTGCCCGAAGAAACGGGCGCGGTTTCTGGAGCTCCGGATGACGAATCACTTCGCATGACCCGTAAGGTGGCGTGGACGGGAGTGACCATTTTTCTCTCGGGCTTTGCCGCGATGGGGATCGAGATCGTCTGGTTTCGATTTTTCAACGTCAGCCTCGGTGGCTACCGCTCGGTCTTTTCGCTTCTGATCACGGTGATGCTCATAGCGATGTGGCTTGGCTCGACGGCGGGAGGATTCATTCATCGCCATATTCGAC
>CAYFTY010000218.1:0-6812 GCA_964346045.1 uncultured Bradymonadales bacterium
GAACCAACACATTGGTCGACCAGGTCGAGGAACTGGTCCAGGGAGCCTGACTCGTGAAGCTCGAAGCATGGTCATTAACTGACGTCGGAAACGTCCGCGATCATAATGAGGACAGCCTCTACGTCGATCTCGAACACCATGTCTTCGTCGTGGCCGACGGCGTCGGCGGCAGCGAAGCAGGTGAGGTTGCCAGCGAAATCCTGGTCGAACGCGTCGAAGAGCGTGCAGCCGAGGTCGCCGAACTCGTGCGCTCGGGAGACCCGGTCAAAGACCGTGATCATCGTGAGAAGGTCTTCGCGTTTCTGCTCGAGCTCGTCAAAGACGCCAACGACGAGGTTTTTCACCTCGGAAAAGAGCTCAACCCCAATCTGCCCTCGGCTACTACCTGCGATATCGTGGTTATCACCGACGGTGCTGCGTTCATCGCACACGTCGGCGACAGCCGCGTCTATCTCTTTCGCGACCAGGAGATCTTTCGGATCACCGAAGATCACACGTTTTCAGAGCAGCTACGCCAGGAGAATATCAGCAACGAGCGGATGCTCGATCGCTATAAGAACGTGCTGACCCGCAGCATCGGGGGCAAACCTCAGGTGGACGTCGATGCACTCTTCATCGACCTCAGACCCGGCGATCGGGTCTTGATGTGTAGCGATGGGCTCACCGACTACCTCACTGGTCCCGAGATCCTCGATTACGCCGGTGAGCACGACGGCTCGGAATTATTGAATGAGCTGGTCGACGAAGCCAAGGCACGCGGCGGACACGATAATATTACGAGCGTTCTCGTCTCGGTCGAAGGCCTCACCGTCGAACAAGAGACGCCGCGCGAAGGCTTCGATACGCTCAAACAGGTCGACATCCTCGGCCAGATTTCGGTCTTCAAGGGTCTGAATCTGCGGGAGCTAATTCGAGTTCTGCGTATCGTCTACGAACAGTCTGCTGTCGATGGACAGGAGATTATGCTCGACGGGGACCGCGGCGAAAACATGTTCATTATCGCCGACGGCGAGGTCGACCTCGTCGAGGGTGATCGGACCACACGGCTTCAGGCAGGCGAGAATTTTGGAACGTTCGCCCTCGTGCGCCCCGGATCGCCGCGATGGGCGAGCGCGCGTTCTGTGGGGCGCTCGCTTCTGTTGGTCGTTCCAGCCTCGCGCTTTCGCGATCTAATCGAAGCCGATCCGACGCTGGGCAACAAGCTGCTCTGGAACCTACTGGGCAGCGCAGCCGATCATATCGAACGTGTGATGACCGATTCTTGAGTCATCCTTCGACGTCTCGAACCACAACCTTGCGCCCTTTTCCGATCGCACGGCGCGAATGTACAAGCAGGCGACTGAGATAAGCGCGAGCATTCTCGCAGGCTTGCTCGATGGGTGTACCGCTGGCGAGTTCAGACGCAATGGCACTCGATAGCTGGCAGCCCGTGCCACGAACGTCATCGGCGATGCGCTCGAGAGGCTCCATCCATCGGGCTCCGGTGAGATCTGCAAAGACATCGCGAATATCGCCCTGGCCTGCGATATGCCCCGACTTGAGGAGAACGGCGTCCGGGCCGAATTTCTCGCGTATCTCAGCCGCAATCTCGACCGCATTCTCGGCGGATACATCGCGTTCGACGATCCGCGCCGCTTCACGTGCGTTCGGGGTGACCACGGTCGCGATCGGCAGGAGAAGGTCGGCGATCGTCAGGGGGCTCTCGCGCGTCAATTCAGTCTTTCCCGAACCGCTCGTAAAGACAGTGTCGACGACGATGGGGACTTTGCTGCCTTCGAATCGCGACGCGATTTCCCAGGCGATCATTTCATCGGGCACCATGCCGATTTTGACGGCATCGACCGGGATATCGTCGAGCACAGCGTCGAGCTGTGCTCCAACTTCAGCGGGCTCGAGCACGCGGAAGCCGATGACGTCCGCAGTGTTCTGCCAGAGCACCGCCGTGATCGCCGAAAGGCCATGATGGCCGTGGTCGCGAAAGACCTGCAGATCAACCTGGATACCGGCGGCACCCGAAGGATCGGTGCCAGCAATCGTGAGGATGGATGTCGTCATGCCCCTATACCACCATGAAAATCAACATCCGCCAAGAGACGCGTTTTACTCGTCGAAGGTCTCGAGAATCACGTCGACGACGTCTTCCCAGAGCCACTGAAAGTCCTCGCGATCGAAGCGTGCGCCTGAGCCGAACCAGTCAGCCCCGTCGTCGACATCGAAGGGCCCACGCAAATAATGACCGATCGAATCGAGATGGTCAGCGCGCACGACGCCGCGAAACTCCCCCCAGATCTGGCTGAGCGTCGGTACAACGCCGTCGCTCGTGCGCTCGGTGATCGTAAATGGCAGCGGCCGTTTGGTCACGAGATCCTCAGAGCGGATCGGCGGGTGATAGGGATATCCAGAATGTGCCCTCGAGGTGAGCGTCCAGAGCAGTCCGTAGAGGACCTTGTTCAGCGGAGTCAGGGCATGTCTGAGTTTGATGCGTTTGATCACCTCGGTGGGAGGCGGCGCCGCCGTCGCATACGAAACGTATCGGATGTCCGGGTGGTCGGGGGTAGCGGCATTGAAGAGGTCCATCCCCTCAGGCGTGATCTGGATCATCGCGCCCTGATCCTCGAGGATCGACCGCAAAAATTGACGAACCTCGGCTTCGGCCGATGGGTTGAAATCACTCAGAAGCTCGTTCGTCACCTGAGTGATCAACGTCTCGTCGAGACCGAGCAGGTCGTTGATCTTTCCGAGAATCGAGATCAGACCGCCGAGCAGCGTAATCGGTCTTCGCCAGAGGCCGACGATCACGAGGAGCGTGACGACGTAAAGTAGATTCTTGCCGTAGAGCGTGGTGAAAAAATTGGCCAGCGGGGTCCCGTAATGAGCACCACTCAAGCTCACGACACAACGCAAATTACCGATCAGCGCTTCTTCGAGCTCAGGCAGATCGAGGTTCGTCGACGGACACGCCGCCAGCCTTGCATCGAGCGCCCCCGTCGAATGCCCGATCAGATAGACGGCCGAATCGTCCTCGAAGCCGCCGTGCTCACGGATCGACATCAAGAGACGCCGTGCCCGATGCTTCAGCGAGGCGGTCGGTAGGGTCTTGACGCCGATCACTTCGACATCGATCCCGCGCCGTTCGAAAACATCGACCAGCGTCTCTCGAACCTGACGGAAATACGAAATGCCCCCGAGCGAGGCAAACCCGAAGAATCCGGGGATGAGATAGATCTGATGACGCATGAAAACCTGGTACTTCGGACTCCACACGTGTAGCTCTATGGCCGATTTCGCGCAACGCAACCCCCTTTGCGCTCATCTCAGGGGCGCGGTATGAATCCATCGCGACCAGACCAGGACGACATGGAAGACGCATCAGAATTCGACAAGATGTCGTATTTCGAGGCGATGAACCGAGAGATCGAGTTCGCGCGGGCCTTGAGTCGACCCGTAATGGTGACATGGTGGCTGCTTGCCATCATCGTCGTGATCTTTCTCTCTGCCTATTTCTACGGCTTGATCTTCGTCTCTGAAGCAGGCTTTTCGAAAGAATTCTATCAGCCGCTGCACCTGACGCTCTTTCCGGGCATGAAGGTCAACGAACAGATTGCGGGACAGGGAGAATGGTGGCGACTGATAAGCAGCATGTTCGTGCACCTCAACGCGATGCACATCGGCTTCAATGCCTACGGACTCTTCGTACTGGGCCCGCTCGTCGAAAAGTTTTTTGGCGGGCGACGCTTCTTCATCATCTTCATGGTCACAGGCATCCTTTCGGCGCTGGCGAGCTTCTACTTCAACGATGTCCCGTCCGGAGGCGCAAGCGGCGCTATCTACGGACTCGTCGGGGCGCTCGGAGTGTTCGGCTGGCGATATCGAAGCGAGCTGCCGCCACGAGTATCGCGAACGTTCACCGTGGGAATGATGCCATGGGTCGTGATCGGCATCGGCATCGGCTTCATCCCGTCGATCCCCTTTGATAATGCGGCCCATATCGGTGGCCTGATCGCCGGCGGCATCATCGCAGGATTGATGCGATCACGCCTCGATCCTCGAAAGAGTCCCATCCGTGAGTATCTCGCGACAGGGGCGAGCATCCTCTTCATAGGGGTTTGCCTCTGGGCGCTGGCCGAATGGACGGCCGAATTTGACGCCTGCTTACCCGACAGAACGACATTCATGCAGTGCTACCCCGAGATCACCCAGCGCATCTGACGCAGGAGACAACATGACCCCAGAACTCCAGAAATTGACCCATGACGAACGGCTCACACCGTTGATGCCGCTGATCTATGTTGCGTGGGCAGACGGCAAGCTCACTCAAGACGAGACGCAGAAGATCAGAGGACACTGCTCATCGATTCTCGACGAAGAGCGTATGAAAGCACTCGAGCCGTGGCTCGATCATGATAATCCACCGAGTTCGAAAGAGCTGCTGCAGCTTTTGATGACGCTCAGGAAGAAGGCGCGCGACCTGCCGAACGACGAGCGCGTGAGCCTGGGCGAGCTCGGATATGAAATGGCACGGCTCGAGTATCCCGACGAGCAGTGGGTATCAGCGGGTCTGCGTCGGGCTCTCGACGAGCTCGAGGACACGCTGGGCTACGCCGGCCCCGAGGCCAGCCGTGACATCATCGAGCGTCGGGAAGACGAGTTTGAATATGCGCTCGACGAACCGCCGGCCGAGTTCGACCTCGCGCGCATGGCCGAACTCGTCGACGGACCGTATCACGAGCATAAGATGAAGATTCGGCGCGAACTCGCCGAAGACGAGCGATTTCAATATCACTACGACATCACCAAATCCGAGCATCGCGACCACGTCTGGACCTGGCTCGAGGTCCTTGCCGAAAAGGGATACGGAGACGTCGCCTATCCGGGTGTGACCAGCGAGGACGGCGATCTCGGACATTTCATTTCGACCTTTGAAACGCTCGCCTATTTCGACCAGTCGCTGGTGGTGAAATACGGGGTCCAGTTCGGTCTCTGGGGCGGAAGTGTCTACTTTCTCGGGTCGGACGAGCAACGAGAAAAGTGGCTTCCCCGCATTGCGTCGGCCGAATTGCCGGGCTGCTTTGCCATGAGCGAGCTCGGCCACGGCTCAAACGTTCGCGACCTCGAGACGACCGCGACCTACGACGCCGAGAGCGACGAATGGATCATCCATTCTCCAACCGAGGCGGCGCGCAAGGAGTGGATCGGAAATGCCGCGCGAGACGGCCGCATGGCCACCGTCTTTGCCCAGCTCGAGGTCGGCGACGATTCGTATGGCGTACATGCCTTTGTCGTGCCGATTCGAGATGAACATGGTGAGCCCCTCGAGGGCATATCGATCGCCGACAACGGCGATAAGATGGGGCTGCACGGAGTCGACAACGGACGCATCTGGTTCGACCATGTGCGAGTTCCCCGCGAAAACCTGCTCAGCCGCTACGCGTCGGTCGACGAACATGGCGAGTATACGAGCCCGATCGCGAGCCCTTCGAAGCGTTTCTTTACGATGCTGGGCACGCTCGTCTGTGGCCGCATCGCGGTGGCGTCGGCAGGAAATAGTGCCGCCAAATCGGCCGTGACGATCGCAGTGCGATACGGGGCCCGGCGTCGACAATTCGGGCCGGATGGTGCTCAGGAAACGCCCATCCTCGACTATCGCTCGCACAAGCGTCGCCTGATGCCACTCGTCGCAAAGACCTACGGCGTATCGTTCGCCCTGCAGCATTGCGTCGAGGAATATCTCAATAAGACCGAAGAGACGGCGCGTGAGGTCGAAGCGCTCGCAGCCGGTCTCAAAGCGTACGCAACGTGGCACACGACCGACGCCATCCAGGAATGTCGCGAAGCATGCGGCGGTCAAGGCTATCTGCGCAATAACCGGCTTCCGTCGCTCAAGGAAGACACCGATATTTTTGCGACCTTCGAGGGCGATAACACGGTCTTGCTCCTGCTGGTGGCAAAGAGCCTCCTTTCGAATTTCCGAGACCAGTTCCGCGACTCGCAGGTATTTGGGATGTTCCGCTACGTGGCCGAACGTGCTGCGACCGCGGTCGCAGAGCTCAACCCGGTCATCACGCGCCAGACCGAGCCAGAACACCTTCGCAGCACCGATTTCTGGCTCTCCGCACTGCGTTATCGCGAAAACTCTCTCGTCGCCTCGGTAGCCCAGCGACTCAAGCGGCGCCTCGACCAAGACATGGATCCGTTCGAGGCCTTCAACGACGTCCAAGACCATCTGCTCTCATGCGCGATGGCGGGCGTCGAAAAGGTCGTGGGCGAGCAGTTTGCAGCCGCTGTCGAAGCCGCTGGCGGAGAGGAAGCAAAACACCTCGAAAAGCTGGCCTCGCTCTACGGCATCCAGACCGTCTTTGACGATATCGGTTGGTTCCTCGAGCAAGGATACATTGCGCCCAACAAAGCGCGCGCCATCCGGACTGAACTGAACGAACTCTGCGAAGAGACACGTG
Source organism: uncultured Bradymonadales bacterium (assembly GCA_964346045.1). Taxonomy (GTDB): domain Bacteria; phylum Myxococcota_A; class Bradymonadia; order Bradymonadales; family Bradymonadaceae; genus CAYFTY01. The sequence goes on from CAYFTY010000218.1 coordinate 6,456, forward strand.
AGCAGGCGCTTCATTACGTCGATGCGTTCCAGATTCCCGACCAATTGCTGGCCGCACCGATCGCGCTGGGCGAACCCTCGGGCTGATGCATGGGACGACGACGCAAAAAGCTCGACCCGAGGCCGTGCGATGAGTGCGGTGACGAGGTCGATAAACTCACGCGCATTCAAGTCGATGATTCGGGCGAATGGCTGATGGTCTGTGACGCGTGTTGGCCCGATCTTGCTGAGGGAAATCCAGATTACACCTACGGCGGTGTCTGGCGGGCATCTAAGCGCCGTTGACCGATGCATCGAAATTTTGTGCTTCGACGTGCGGTTCACCTCTCGCGCAGGGTGCCGCACGCCCGCGGCAAGC
>CAYFTY010000219.1:0-6811 GCA_964346045.1 uncultured Bradymonadales bacterium
TCGAGTCCCTCCCAGTCTTCGATGATGTCGCCGTCCTGGTCAGCGCCAGGTACAAATTCGTTGTCCTGCTCTCCAGAGACCAGCACGACTTCGTCCTCGTCGATATGGACGAACATTTGCTCGTAGGTCTTGGGGTCATCGACGCTCATGAGTCCGCGTATCAGCTGATTGGTTGCATTTGACATCTCTCGGAAAAACGAGGGCATGGCATTGGTGACGATGTCCAGATATTTGGTGCCGTTTGGATCGTCTGGATTGATGGCAGCGCGCGCATCATTGAGTGCCGTGTCTACGTAAGCGTAGGTATCGCAGCCATTCATGAAGACGATCGAATATTGACCCGTGATCCAGCGGCCTTTCTGAGCAAGTGCCCGGATGTTGGCGCCGAGCCCCGCATGTCCGTTGTAGACGATGAGGTCGGCCGGACCTGAGAGCTCTTCGTATCGCCGGGTGAACTCGATACCGGCCGTGCGAACGTTGTCGACGAGTAGTGCGACGACCTCGACGCGCTGACCGTCAGCCATCTCGGCGCTGAACATGATGTCAGCGACGTCTACACCGGGTCGTGTTGGCACTTCTTCGGGAGTGGTCTGAAAGTTCTCGAGCATGCCGAGCTCGTCTTTCATCGTATCGATGAAGCGATTGTACGCTGAGATGCCAGCGTCTGAGTTCGAGGTCGCACCGTCTTTGTACTTTCCAAAGACTGCGACGACTTTGAGCACGTCGTCCTCCCAGACCTTGTGGTATTCGGGGTATTTACCGGTCGTATTGACTTCGCTGACGCTGACCTCCGCGTCGAGCGCGACGATGTCGGCATCGGCGATATCACAGCGATAGGCTTCGGGGCGGTAGTAGTACCACATGCTTCCGCTGGTTACGTCGTGAGCGCCCCAGTCGACGCAATCATCTGCATATGTTTCGGCAAAGTCTTCGAGGCCAGCAAAGCTCACATTCCGAGGCAATTTCAACGTGTAGCGCTCGGGTACATCATTTTTCTTGCCCCATGCGACCAATAGCTCGGCCGAGTAGGTCACGCGACTGAGTCCACTCTCGTGCTCTTCGACCGAGACATTCGAAAGCTCGAGCTTGTCGAGCCGCCCCACCGAATTGTCTTCGTTGAGGTGTCCGATCGTATAGAGCATTTGCTCTTCAACCTGCTTCTCGGGGTTCCACGTGTTATCCGTGAGCAGCTCGCCATCAAATTTGAAATCGAGGAAGACCGCGACGGCAGAAGCGTCGCCCTTACCATCGACCGACTTGGTAAAATCACCAGCTTCGACCGGAGTCGTTCCCGAGTCCCCGGGTTCGGCATCGGCTCCACATCCGGCGGTCGCCAGGGTGGTTCCCAGGAGTATCGATAGAGCGATAGTTCGGATTTGCGGCTGCATGGTCTTCCTCAGAACGTGATGTGTGTAGACGCTCCGAGAGATATGCATCTCCCATGCCACCAGGGCGGTCTTGCCCTAAGTATCTGATAGGTAATGTTTTTATTTCCGGGCGGGTGCTCGGTTGGTGGCAACTGTAGTTGCAGGTCTTCTGAAGTGGCAATTGGACTTACCGCTTCAAAGCCTGAAGCTTCTGAAATTGTTCGCGCATCGATATCGAGGGATCGAAGTGTTCGAGAAATTCGTCGACATGCTCTATCACCGGTGGCACTTCCATCACGTCGGCCCATTTCAGATAAGGCACGAGAAATGACGTCGCATGTTCGAGCTCCTTCTTGAGCAAGAGGGCAGTCGCTCCTCCCGAAGAAAGAAAGCCTGATTGCTCATAGACTTCAAAGGTGAGTTCACGATCGTAGGGCACCTGTCGGAATTCGACGTCCCATCGAGTGCCTGCTCGCTCGAAGATTGCGTATTGAGCCCTTGGATCCCGGTTGAAGGGTAGCCCAACCGATCCGACGTTTACGATTTGCCCATCGTCGTAATCCCACTGAGCAGCACGATGCGTGTGTGCGCAGACGAGCATGGGTTCATCGACATCGTCGAGGTGTGCCTGAAGCTGCTTTTCGTCGAGCCACGGGCCGAGGCCTTCGTTGTACGATGATGGCGAGCCGTGAACGACGCGAATGCCGTCGTCCGAGCTGGCTGTCATCGTGAAGGGAAGCGAGTCGATGAAGTCGATATCGCGCTGCGAGAGTTCGGCTGCCATCCAACGAGAGCACGCCCACTCGTCGGCATCCAGCCACGACTCCGGTACTTCCTTTCGCCGGAACGAGAGGAGATAGTCTTCGTGATTTCCACGGATACTCGCGACACCGAGTTCTCGGATTCGCGCAACGACGGCGCTCCCCTGAGGGCCGCGCCCGACGAGGTCACCGGCGACGACGGTCTCGTCGACGTCGGCGCCGGCAATATCATCGAGCGCAGCCTCGAGGGCCGGCAGATTGCCATGAACATCCGCGATGATAGCGATACGCGTCATAGAGGGGCTTAGACCCAGAGGTAGGGTTTCCAATGCTCAGGGTGGTCGCCGTCAAAGGCGCTGAGCGAGAATGGCCACCATCTTGGCTCTTTCGGCTTCGAAAGCAAGGGCATTCGCGCTTCCTGAGGAGTGCGGTCTCCTTTGCGCCGATTGCACGGCTCGCAACTCGTGACGATATTCTCCCACGAGGTTCCGCCGCCCCGCGAGCGAGGCAGTACGTGGTCGAAGGTCAGGGTGGCGCTGCGATTCGAGACGCCGCAATACTGGCAGCTGTAATCATCACGTCGATAGACGTTCGAGCGCGAAAATTGCACCGAGCGTCGAGGGACCTTGACGCGTTTGACGAGGCGCAGCACCGAGGGAAGCTCGTGGCTCGCTGTAGCCGAGCGCACCCGTCGTGCCTGGGGCTCGAGGATTTCAGCCTTCCCCAGGATCACCAACGTGATCGCTTTACGCCAGTTGATGACCAGAAGAGGCTCGTATGTAGCGTTCAGCAATAATGCAGGTTCCATCACAACACCTTCTCGGATTGACCCCTCGTTGGGCCATATGATCCAAGGGCTTTCGAAACCGGGATATTTCCTCGATTTATTTCGATATTCTTTGACACGCTCTCCTTCACGGGCGTTCCAGGCGTCGTGCACTCGTGGATCTCCGCCGGGCGTTCGGTACTTAGATGCAGACTCCGTCGCGGCAGATGTATTTTTGCTCGGGTGGACAATCAGCACTGGTCGTGCACTGCCGCTCGCTGCCTTCCCATCGTCGATATGCAATGACGACGCGATCCCCGGCCTGGGGCGGATTGGGGCCCTGGAAGGTCACGCGATTCACAATTCCGTCGAAGTCCCATCCGTCGGCTCTCGAGCGGTCGACGGTGACGACATTTCCGGTGCGCGCCTGGCCGACGGTCACGTTGATCGAAGGGGCCGCTGGCGTTCCTCTCAGCCGCAGGCCGCTTGCGAGTCCGGCCGATGCCGTCGCGATCTGCTCAAGCGTAGCTGAGATATCCTGGGCGCAGACGTTTCCTGCCGACCCACCTGTGCGATTGACGATGCGATGGATGCCTGCAGCAGCCTCGGCGGCGATATCGCCGGGGCACGGCTGGCCGGGAATCCAGTAGATGCCAAAGACGGTGGCTCCGATGTCCGGTCTCAGGAAGTAGTCGATGAAGGGCTGTGTCTCGGTGTCGAGCTGGTTGCTATTGAAACCGCTCAGCGTGGGGTCATTGGGGGGCTCGCCCGACTGTCCCGCATCACGCCAGCCCATCTTCTGCTGGATATGTTCGTCGAATTCGTCGGTGACACTGATGATTACGACGGCTGCGTCGGGTCGGATCTTGGTGTTATCCGTATCCGATCGGGGAAGGGCGCGGTCGATGGCGGCTGTTCCCATGGTGACGGTATGCTCGCCCGCGATCTTCAGACCAATGTTGTTCGGATCGAGCTCGTCGACGCAATCGACGAACTTCTGCACGTCGGTCGTGAAGTTTGCACCGTTCTTCGAGCAGAGGGTTCCGTTGGGGAGCACCGGCGTGAATGTCGGAATGCTTGGGCAAGTGCCGCTGAATCCCGAACCAAAAAGTCCCGAGATCTCGGGGCTGATGGCCGAATCGTTAGAAATCGCATTACAGGTTCCTGATGCAACCGCGAGGCGGAAGTCGAGGTTGCTCGCCTGAAGGATACTGGCGAATTGCTGAGCAAATTGTTTGACCGCGTTGATCTCCTCACTCATCGAGCCCGAGCCGTCGAGCACCCAGATGAAGTCGACCTTGGGGCGGGTGTCGACGCGATAGGAGACGCACGCGTCTTCGAGAAGCTTATTCGACTCGGCGACCGAGGTTCCTCCTGTGAGGTCATCGACACGGAATCCGGCCTCGGAGCCGGCATTGCTGTACGTCGATTCAGGCACCGCGGCCGCGACGACGATATACCGACTCGGGCGCTCGATAACCTGGAAAATAACGAGTACCGGGTCCGAAGCCCCGGTATTACTGAACGACCCGCTCAACCCGGGATTCGGGGTTGCGACCCCGCCCAGTTCGCCGAGGATCGTATTACGGACGGTGTCAGGGCGCAGCCCACCACTGAGCGCGACTCTCGATGCGACGACCGAACGATAGCCATCATGGGTGAGCGTTCGGCGGCCCGAAGCCCGCTGTGTCGCGCTCGGGTAGTCAGTACGGATTTCCGAGAGCACGTGAGCTTCGAGAGCCTCGGGCGAGTTGGCCCCGCTCGGTTTGGGAAGCGAGGCGATGAAGCCTGCGTAATCGTACGTCGCGTCATTGAAGGCATGCGCATTCAGACCCGGAATGGGGCCGGTTGGTACACCCAACTCGAGAGAGAGCTTGTAGTTTCCAGCCGTGGACGTGAGAAGCTGAGGGTCGACGAGATTTTGCGTGTCTGCGTCGGTGCATCCCAGATATTGCGCCTCCTCGTTGTCGGGAGTGTTGTCACCATCCGAGTCGGCTTTGCACGGGTCGCTCTCAGCTCCCGCACAATCGAGGGTAAACACACGATTCATGCACGTGCCGAGCATGCCGTCCTGATTGAAATCTTCGATACCGTCAGGAAGCGAATCTCCGTCGGTATCGGCGTTGCGCGGATCCATACAGCCTGATGCCACCTCGGCTCCATCGAGCACGTTGTCATTATCGGTATCGGGGTCGAGTGGATCCGTATTGGCGTCGAGCTCATCTTGATCGTTGAGCCCGTCGCCATCGGTATCTGGCGAGCGCGGGTCGGTCTCGCCCGGGTCGACTCGACAATTTGCGTTGCGGTCTTCGAGCCCGTCGATGCGACCGTCGCCGTCGGTGTCGGGGCGCGCTGGATCGGTACCCAGCGTGCACTCACATGCATTATCGAGCAGGTCCTGATCGCTATCGATGCCGGGCGCGCATCGTTCACTATCCGAAACGTCAGCGGGCATGTCGATGAATGGGTTGGGCGGCAGGTCAGGATCCTGAAGGCCCATGTCCGCAGGCTCTTCATCCATGTCGGAAGGCGAGCCAACATCAGGGAAGGGTGTGACGTTGATAGGCACACATTCGCCGCTCACCGCGTTGAAACGCTCGTTTACGCCGCAGTTGGGCGTACCCGGATCCTCGGTGTCCGAGCCGCAGGCAGCGCTCCACAGAATGAAAGTGATCGCAATCAGGGTGCGAGTCCAACCCTTGGAGTGAAGCATTTGGGGTCCTACTTTTCGTGCAATTGTCAATTCCCACGCAGACTTTAGCGACTCCGACATCTGGATACAACTGACTACCTCTGAGATTTTTCGCAACGAAAGCACTCCGCGGGCCGAAAACCTCTCTGATGACCAGGAGGGTCTCGATGCTCGACCTAATTTTTCCGAAGCGATGTGTTTCGTGCGCTGGCTATGTCGATGGCGATGAGTTGGCATGCTCGCGCTGTCGTCCATCGATGATGCAGATCGGTGCGTCGCGTTGCTTTCGCTGCGCGCTGCCCCGCGAGCCTTTTGATGATGAGGCATGCCGCTCATGTGAACGATGGCCCGACGCGATCCATCGTGTGCATGCGCACTGGCGATACGAGGGAGCGATGGTCGATGCGATGCATCGAGTCAAACGTTCGCGCTCGCTATGGGTTTTGAAGAGTCTGGTCGATGTGGCCTCGTCAGAACTCGCAGATGCGAGTCATGGATGCGAATTCGTGACGACGATTCCCACGAGCCGAGAACGACTGGTCCAACGTGGGTTCGATGTGCCCTCTTTGATCGCTCGCTGGTCAGGGCTCGAGGCCGAGCGGGCACTCGAATATCGCGCCCGAGCCGAGAGTCAGAAATTCCTGGGGCGCGACGAGCGCTGGATAAATATGCGCGGCCGGTTTGAGAGTCGGCCAGTACGCGGCCGCTGGCTATTGATCGACGACATACTGACCACGGGAGCGACCGTGAATGCGGCGGCTCGCGCGCTTCGTGAGGCGGGCGCCGAGCGCGTCGAAGTCTTTGTTCTGGGCCGAACGCCCCGCTACACCTGATTATTTGTGGTAGGGCTCACCGCGGATTATGGTCATCGCCCGGTAGAGTTGCTCGAGCAAGACGACGCGTGCCATTTCGTGGGGAAGGGTCATTTTAGAGAGCGCGAGGCTGAACTGGCAATCGCGGCGAAGCCCGCGCTCGAGTCCGTGCGCTCCGCCGATCACAAACGAGATGTATCGCGCGCCGTAAACCAGCTGATCATTGATCCATTGAGCGAGTTCACGCGACGTCCATTCCTTGCCTCGTTCATCCATCGCGATCTGGATCGCTCCGGCGCCGAGGTCGTCGAGATGCGGCCGCATCGCGTCTGCTTCTTCGTGCATGACCTCGGCCGGTTTTCCGCGGCCTTCCTTCACCTCGATGATCTCCAGGTTCGTATAGTGGTCGAGCC
>CAYFTY010000220.1:0-6804 GCA_964346045.1 uncultured Bradymonadales bacterium
GCATGAATGAGACCTTGCCGGCAACGTTCCAGCGGAATTTCCCGTTGAGGTTCGCTTCTACGCGTACATCAACGGGAAATTCCGCTGGAACGTTGCCGGCAAGGTCTCATTCATGCGCACCTCCAGCCCCGGCGAAGTCGAGTCGATGCCCTTTGAGGTCGCAGCGTTTCTGCGCTTTGACCATCAAGACGAAGCCGACGCACTCGAGAGCCTCGAGACGACCATCGCCAACGAAGTCGGGCGTGCGGCAGACCGATACTTTACCAATCTCGAAGACGTGAATGTCTCGATCTCGGTGGCCCGCGCCGCCGGGCTCGGGCCAGCCGAACCCACCGCACAGCAACAGACGTGGCCCGAGCCCTTCGAGGCCGATGATGCCGTCTACTTCATCATGGTCGACCGCTTTGCGAACGGCGACCCATCGAATGACGGCGAGGGCGTCGACCCCGATGACCCGCAGGCATTTCACGGAGGTGATATCGAGGGCATCATCCAGAACCTCGATCATCTCGAAGCGCTCGGTGTCGAGACCATCTGGCTCTCACCCATTTTCGCAATGCGGGACACCACATTCCACGGCCACGGCGCCTTTCACGGCTACTGGATCGAGGACTTCGGGCGAGTCGAACCACGGTTCGGAACGGCCGAAGACCTCGATCGACTCGAGTCAGAACTCGAGCGCCGTGACATGCGACTCTTGCTCGACGTTGTGCTCAACCACGTGGGACCCGAGACGACCCTGTTGAAGCAGAAGCCAGACTGGTTTCGGGGCAAGGGAGGCATCACCGACTGGTCGGACACGACCGAGATCGAGACGCATGATGTCCATGGACTGCCCGATCTCGACCAGTCCAATCCCGAGGTTTATACCCACCTCGTCACGCACAGCCTCGACTGGATCGATCGGCTCAAACCTGCCGGTTTCAGGCTCGATGCGGTGAAACATATCAATGCCAGTTTCTGGCAACAATACAATGCGGAGATCTATCGCGAGGCAGGGCGCGATTTTGTGATGTTGGGTGAACAACTCGACGGCAATCCCGCTGTGGTGGCCGAAACCGTCGAAAATGGACGCTTCAATGCCATCTTTGATTTTCCACTGCATTTCGCGATGGTCGACGTCTTCTGCAAAGGCGCATCCCCGGCCCGGCTCGCCGCGATCTTGAGCGCCGATCGCCTCTATCCCGAATATATCCGCGACGGGCGACGTAGTGGGCTGGTCACGCTTCTCGATAATCATGACCTACCACGGGTGCTTTCGGCCTGTAATGGAGAGGTTAGCAAAGTGCTCGACGCCATGGAGTTCATGACGACCGCGCGCGGAACGCCTTCGTTCACCTGGGGCACCGAGATCGGCATGAAAGGTGCCGGAGAGCCCGAAAACCGCAAGAGCATGCGCTTCGATCAGAAACACGAGATGGGCAAGGCGATGCAAGAGATGCTCGCCCGCCGCGCAAAGGTCAAGAGCCTGCACGCCGGGCGCGATCTGATTCTGCAGGCCGATGATCGCCTCTTTGCGTATCTGCGGGTCCATCCAGACGATACGCATCTGATCGCCCTCAACCGTCACACTGAATCCGAAAAGGTGATGCTCCCGCCCGAGCTAGGTGGCAATGCGGTCTATGTCGCCTCGGGATTCAATGTCGTGCCAATCGAAAGCGAGGGTCGAGACCAACTCTTCGAGCGACTCGCCCGACCAGCAGCCGAAAGCAGTGTCTCGATCGTCGTCAAAGGTGTACCGGCCGACGCCACGCGTGTCGTGATGGTCGGGTCTGGGCCTGAAATCGGTCTCTGGAACCCGGCAAAGGCGCTCGAGTTCGAGAAGGCCGATGAAGGCGTCTGGAAAGGCGAACTCGGGGCAGCGACGGGTGTCGTGCTCGGCTATAAATTTCACGCGACCTCACCGAAGGGCGAAATCTGGGAATCACGAGAGAACCGCTTCGTGCACGTTCGCGACGGCGAGTCCGTGGAAGCGGTCTTTGCCCGGTGATCAGAACTGGGTCCGAGTCCACGAAAAGTTGATGATATCGAGCTGCTCGTTCGCCCCGGTCTGCAGGGGTCCCGGGAAGCCTCTCACCGGTCCGACGAAGTCGATGCAGTCACCGATCTGAACGAGTCGCTGCGAATCGGTTCGGTAGGTTTCGATGACGCCGATGGGTGATTCGATATCGAAGCAACTCTTGCTGCCCCCGCATGCGACTCCGCTGCTCACGATCTCACCCGCAAACTTCACGATCCGGCCGTAGTCAGCGGTCGAAAGACTATCGGCATTTCGGTAGGGCACAGGATTATTCGAGGTGAGCACCTGGAAGTTCGTCAGGCCCGTGATCTCGGGATGTCCCTCGAAATTCGTGACTTCGGTAACGTTGAAAGAGACGACCTGTCCAACCTGCACAGTGACCGGCACATCGAGGCTCAGGAAGGTCTGAATCGCGGTCGTCGAGTCCTGCACCCAGAAGGTGCGATTCGCAAAGAGATCGAAACTCGTTGCGGTGACGAGTGCTCCATTCACGAAGATCGGCGGCGTGACGATCGCCTTTCCTTCATCGATGCCAGGAGTCGCCGGGTCATCCACCGTCGTCGGAACCTCGGCATAGACCGAAGCGAGCCCCGCATCGGTCGTATACGGTGAGGTCGTGGGCGTGCCTCCGTCGTTGAGGCCAATCCCACCGATTTGCCCGAAGAAATTCGGGTCGGGTTCGCAGCCCGCCATGTTATTCGAGTTGTTCGAGCCGTTGGAGTTATTCGAGTTATTCGAATTCGAATTGTTCGAGTTGGAGTTATTCGAGTTATTCGAGTTGTTCGAATTCGAGTTATTCGAGTTGTTGGTATTGTTTGAATTGCTGTTATTCGCGTTATTCGTCGGGTTGTTCGAGTTGTTGGCGTTATTCGTGATGTTGTTCGCGTTATTCGAGTTGTTCAGCGGATTGTTCGCGTTATTCGTTGCGACATTAGTGTTGTTCGAGTTGTTCGAATTATTGGAGTCAACGGTCACACACTCCATCGATTCCGGATCGTAGAGTTGACCGGGGTCGCATTCGATACCAGGCGCCGATTTGGTTGGAGAATCGTCGGCGCAGGCTGCGACCATGATAAAGACGGAAATGAGAAAACCAAGGCGTTTCATATCTAATCCATTTACATTCGTTTCGGACGGCGCAGACCCTAGCACCGCAAAAGGCGACATTCCAGTCCGGGGGGCGCAATATCACCGTTTGCGTTCGCAGCGCCCGAAGCTCGGGTTACTCATGTCTCGAGCCCGGGAACGAGCAACGGGCTCGATCGATCAACGAAAATCAGAGCGATGAGCGAAGAACGAGAGCGAGCACCGTTGTGTCCCGCTTCGAACTTTTTCCGTCCGATGAACGTATCACGTCGTTATCATTACGAGATTGCGCTCGGATCAGCAGCCGAGGAGTGTGCCAAACTCGACACCGTCGTTGATGCCGAGGTTGCCGAACAGCAGCAGAAATTGCGACGCATCGAGATGATGCTGCGTGCCATGTCGACACGAAGATGATCGCGGCGGTCGCTCGGACCGCCGCGCTTTTTTGCTTTCGAGGCGAGGGCCAACGAGGACAAGGAGACGACCGCAGACGATGTGGTTCATCGTCGAGGAGAAGCAACGAAGTGATCGTTGTCTCTCGACCGTCAAACGGTCAGAATCAGTGACACAGACCCCTAGAGTCCGAGTCTTTTCATGACTTCCTGAAGGTCGTTCCAGGCCGGCCGTTTTCCACTCTCATTTCGCAGCAAATACGCCGGATGATAGGTCGGCATCACCGGCACGCCCTCGAATTCGTGCCATTTGCCGCGCACCTTTCCGAGCGCGCCGTCACGGGCGAGGAGCGTATTCACGGCGAACTTCCCCAATCCGACGATCACTTCGGGCTCGATGATCTGCACCTGCTGGATCATGAATCCCGCGCATGCAGCCACTTCGTCGGGCTCGGGGTCGCGATTATTGGGTGGGCGGCATTTGACGACGTTGCAGATGTAGGTGTCCTCACGCTCGAGCCCCATCGCCTGGATCATCTTGTCGAGCAGCGCGCCTGCCTTTCCGACAAAAGGTCGCGCCTGCTTATCTTCATTGTAGCCGGGGCCCTCGCCGACAAACATCAAACGTGCCGACGGGTTGCCCTCACCAAAGACGATATTGGTACGACCTTCGCAGAGCCCGCATCGCGCACAATCGCCAATGAAGTGGCGCAGTGCTTCGAGTTTCTGCTCGGGGGCCTCGACATTCTCATCCCACGCCTGCTCGTAGACGACAAAAGGTGTCCCGCCGCTCGAAGGCTTGCTGTAGGTAGGTCGTGGTCGCGAGCCAAATTCCTTCCAGATGGCCTCATTCGAGCCGCCAGAAACATCAGGCTGGCGCGCCGGCTTCTCCGCAGGGCGCTCCACCGCCGGCCGCTCAGGCTTCGAGGGACGAGCAGGCTCGGAACTCTCAGGGCGCGGTGCAGGATCTGCAGCTTGTGCAGGATCGAGGTTGGCCTTCAGCTTCTGAACCTCGGCATCCTGCAGAGCCCTCTGACGCTCTCGAAACCGAAGACGGGCCTCATCGGTCGCAGGTGCGGCACCCGGTAGCATCATGCCCCGCTGATTCACCTCGACGTAATTCTTGAGATCGCGCACGAGTCTATGCAGTTCTTCACGCCTTCCCATCAGCTCGTCCTGGTCTTCAGCGCTTTTTCGAAAATCCGGATGGCGAGCTCTTCTTTGGTCATCGACGCCAGCGCTTCGCTGTCGTGGTCGGTGATCAAATACGCCTTGGCGGTCTCTGAGCCAAAGGTCGAGTCCGGTCCGCCGATTTTGTTGGCGACCAACATGTGCGCCTTCTTTCGCTTGCGCTTTTCGCGCCCGCGCTCTTCGACATCATGCGTTTCGGCGGCAAAGCCAATGATGAATGGCCCACCGCCGTCACCGTACGTCTCACCGAGTTCGGCTAGGATATCTATCGTGCGCACGAGGTCGAGCTCGCCTTTCATCTCGGATTTCGTCTGTTTCGTGGTGCTCGGCGCCGCAGGCTTCCAATCGGCGACGGCCGCTGCCATGACGATGAAATCGCTATCGGCGGCGCGCGTCGTGATTTCACGATGCAACTCGGCAGCATCCTCGATATCGACGCGTCGCACTCCATAAGGCGTAAAAAACTGACTCGGCCCGGTGACCAGAGTGACCTCGGCCCCCATGATCTGGGCGGCGCGAGCGAGCGCGAAGCCCATGCGGCCGCTCGACGGATTCGAGATGAAGCGCGCGGGGTCGAGGTGCTCGCGCGTCGGTCCTGCCGAGACCACGACCTTCTTGCCCGCCAGTATCTGTGGGCGCACTGCGGCATCGACGTTCTGCAGGATCACCCAGGGATCGGGCAATCTTCCGGGCCCCACCTCTTTGCACGCCAGTTCACCCTCATCGGGATCGACCGTGTGATAGCCGGCCTCGCGCAGCGTCTCGATATTTCGCTGCACGAGTCGATTCAAAAACATCTGAGTATTCATGGCCGGGGCCACGACCACAGGAGCCTGCGTCGCGCAGATCACCGTCGTCATCAGATCATCGGCCATTCCGGCCGCCATGCGCGCGATGGTATTGGCCGTCGCCGGTGCCACGAGCACGACATCTGCCCAGCGCGCAAGCTCGATATGACCGATCTGAGATTCGTAGGTCGGATCGAAGAGCTCATGACCAACGGGGTTTTCGCTCAAGACCTGCATGGTCAGAGGCGTAATGAACTCCTGCGCGCCCGAGCTCATGATCACCTGCACCTCGTCGCCACGCTTCTTGAATGCGCGCACGAGCTCGGCGGCCTTATACGCCGCGATGCCCCCGGTGACTCCCAACACGACCTTCACGTCATGACCTCAAGTTCAGATATTGAAGCAGGATATCCAGCATAAAGCCTGTCGCTCCCCACACAAGCTGATCCCCATAATCGAAATAATGAATCGGGAAGGTCTCGCCCTCGTACATGCGCTCTTCGAGCCGGTGAATCGAAGGGTCGGCGAGTGCTGCGAGAGGGGCCTTGAATAGGGTATCGATCTCGGCCGGGTTCGGTTCGAGCTCATACGGCCAGTGGAATTCACCCGCGTAGACCGTGACGTCATAGCCGGTGACGGTCGGCATCGAGAGAAGCGCCCCGAAAACTGTGACGTCATCGGGCACGAGCGCGATCTCTTCATGCGATTCTCGCAGCGCCGTCTCGATGAGGCTGGCGTCCTCAGGATCGCGTTTTCCGCCCGGGAAACTGACCTGGCCCGCATGTTTGCGAAGCTCGGCCGAGCGCTGCGTGAGCACGATCTCCATGCCCTCGTCGGTCTCGGTGAACGGTATCAACACGGCAGCCGGCTTGAATTCGGTGCCACCGTCGAATCGCGGAAAGCGATCGCTCTTGAAGTCAAAACGAGGCTTCTCCAGAGCGAGCTTGTTCAAACACTCGCGAACCTCGTCGGGATCGACTTCCAGGGGGCTCATTCCTCAGCTCGTGATCTTGACCGAAAAGACGTTTCGACCGTCTTCCTCACGCTCGAAATGAATCTCGCAGACCTCGAGCGCAAGCTTTCGGATCTGCCCGCGCTTGAGCCGAATATGTGCGTATTCTTCGTCTTCGACTTTGATGACGCGACACTCGCCAAGCTTGGGATGGTCGAGCACGTCTCCCGGACTCAAAAGAGCCGTGTCGTCTTCATCGGCATCCGAGAGAAATTCTTCGTAATTGGGCTTGCCGGTCGGCTTCTGGGACTTTTTTTCGCGCCTCTTACGCGCTGGCTTTACGTCCTCCGCAGCCTCGGCTGCGGCTTCCCAACT
>CAYFTY010000221.1:0-6786 GCA_964346045.1 uncultured Bradymonadales bacterium
GGATGTCGTAGATCCCTTTGACCACGTTGTAGAAGAACTTCAACAGCTTCAAGACACACTCCGCTCGGCGCTCTGCCCTATACTAACGCAGAGTGAACAATTCCGACCTAATATTTCTTCGATGGTTCAGGCGTCGAAGATTCGTTCGAGCACATCTTGAAGGATATCGTAGTCCGAGTAGTGGATTTCGATACGACCGCTGCCCTTGAGGTCTTTGAGTACGACCTTGGTGCCGAGCGCCTCCTGCAGCTTATCGACAATCTCTCGCACCTGGGCATCATTGCGGTAGCGTGAGCCACTTGGCTTTTTCGCTGACGTTGCGTTGACCTGCTTGGACTCGCGCACCATTTCTTCGGCTTCGCGCACCGAGTAGCCATGCTTGACCATGATGTCTGCGAGTTCTTCCGCCTCTTCGGCCGGCAACGTCACCAGACTGCGGGCATGGCCCGCCGAGAGTTTGCCTTCCGATACCCACTCGCGGACCGTGGCGGGCAAATTCAAAAGACGCAACGAATTGGCGACCGCAGATCGAGACTTCCCGACGCTCTCAGCGACCGTCTGCTGCGTCTGCCCTTTTTGGTCGAGCAAGCGTCGATACGCCAGCGCTTCTTCCACCGGGTTGAGATCTTCGCGCTGAATATTCTCGACGAGGGCCAGCACAAAGGCCTCTTCGTCATCGATATCTTTGACGACGACCGGCACCTCGTCGACGCCCGCGAGCTGGCAGGCTCTCCAGCGTCTCTCGCCTGCAATCAACTCGTAGGTATCATCTTCGATCTGGCGAACGACCAGAGGTTGGATCAGCCCGGACGCCTCGATACTCGCGGCGAGTTCGTTCAAACTCTGGTCATCAAAAGTTTTTCGGGGCTGATCGGGTGCAGCCTGGATCGAGGCGACGCGGCACATCATATATTCGCGGCGGCTACCCGAGCCCGAGGGAATGAGCGCACCGAGGCCTTTGCCCAGCGCTTTGCGTCTGACCTTTTTATCTTCTTTCGAGTTGGCCATATCAGAATTCAGGCGCTGATGCGGTTGCGATCGAGAAATTCGCGTGTGAAATCGCGGTAGCGGCGCGCCCCGCGCGATGAGTTATCGTAGCTGATGATCGCCTTTCCGTACGACGGCGCCTCACTGAGCTTGACGTTACGTGGAATGACGGTCTTGAAGACCAGGTCCCCAAAGTGGGCCTGAACCTCGTCGGCCACCTGCTCGCTCAAATTCGTCCGCGCGTCGTACATCGTCAGCAATATGCCTTCGACGGTGAGCTCGGGGTTCAGGTGCTCGTGCACGAGCTCGACGGTGTGCAAAAGCTGCCCCATACCTTCGAGCGCGTAGTATTCGGTCTGGACGGGCAAGAGCACCGTCGTCGATGCGACCAGTGCATTCAGCGTGAGCAATCCCAGGCTCGGAGGACAGTCGACGATGATGAAATCCTTGTCGATGCCCGAGCGATGCAGGGTCTCGCGAAGGCGATACTCTCGCGTCTCATGCTCGACCAATTCGACGGCAGCGCCGGCGAGGTCGGGTGTACTGGGCAACAACATGAGATTCTCGTAGGTCGTACCCACCGCGGCCTCATCCACCGAGATATTCCCCATGAGCACGTCGTAGGTCGAAGCCTCGAGTTCGCTTCGCTCGATGCCGAGTCCACTCGTCGCGTTTCCCTGCGGATCGAGATCGACCAGAAGCACCGAACACCCGGCGTCGGCCAGGCATGCTGCGAGATTCACCGAGGTCGTAGTCTTCCCGACTCCGCCCTTCTGATTGGCGATTGCGACTACCTTGTTGGCGCGTTGCTTCATGAGGCTGGACTCCAACCGTCCGTGGTCTTCGAAGGCTGAAGACTATGGCGCCTCGAACCAAAAAGTTCAACACCGGATCCCTGCAGGAATCCGGTGCTAGACCTCAGCCATTCGCCACCGTCAGTTCAGCTGGTCGATGACGAAATTCGACTTGCCCTCGACCTGTGCCTTGGCGCCTCCGATATTCATCTGCAGCTGATAGGTACATTTGACCTTGTACTGCACGGGCTCGGTGAAGGCCGAAGCGACGAGTTTGGCCGCGTTTCCGTACCGCTCGAGAAGATCGGTCTTTCGGTAGCGACGCCCCTTTATCACCAGCTTGATCGAATCTTTGCCGTCGCGCCCGTTGATCTGGATCGAGAGCGGCACCTTGTAGCCGGTCTTGGGGTCGACTTTCACGCGCCCCATCTTCATTTTGGCGTCCGCATCCGAGAATACGATTTTGTCTTTATAACCCACCATCACGAAGGTCACAGAATCGCCGCCAAAGTCGCTGGTAGGCGTGATCTCGCGCCAGAAGATGAAGATATCTCCGTTATAATCCCGCATCCGCGAGAAACGTGTCGCAAAGTCGAATGGCGCGACATTGGTCGCCACGTGATCGGCATAGCCTGCTCGCTTGCCCGAGACCTTTTTGGTCTTGCCGCCGATGGTGACGGTGCCCTTTACGTCGGCGCGCGGGGCGATCAGGTTGAACTGATAATAGCCGTCGTCCGATTTGATGCGGCCCGAGCCGGGCTTCCACATCGGCATGTTATTCGTGAATGTGAGGTCGAATTTCACGGCTCCATTGTGGCGTACTCGAAAGCTGCCCGAGCCCTTTTGCTCGACCTGGGTGCCCGCAATCGAGAGGCCGAATTTTCCTTTATCATGCGACCATTCACCCTCGTCGACCTTCTTCTTGAATTTGTATTTCTTTTCGCCGGGCAGACGCACGCGAACTTCTGAGGCACCGTGCCCGTTGCCCCAACCGAGGTTCGAGATCGTAAAATCGACTCCGATATGACCGCCGTCATCGAGGTCGACCGCAAATCCGTATCGCTCGGTGTAGGCCTCCTTATCACTCATCTTGGGGATGAGTTCTTTCATGCTCGGCTGGCCTCCCTTCTTTGAACCCCAACCGGCAAATGCAGGTTGCGAGAGAACAAGCGCAAAGAGCGCAACGACGAGGCTCGAGGAAATCTTCATCAATCGTTTCGGCTGCACGATGAGGCTCCACTGGTGAAAAACGACGTAGTCGAAAGTCTATGCAACTCTTCTCTCTGTGACCACCCTATCCGACGCGACGCCGGATGAAATATTCAACGCAGATCAGCACATTGGTCTGTCGACGGGTGGTCTCGGTGTGGATCACCGACTAAGATGACTGCCGGAGACGTCATGGAAACACTGCTCGAACCAGGCATGCTGGTAGACAATCGGTACCGGGTGATCCGCGAGCTCGGTCAGGGCGGCTTTGCCACGGTGTATGCAGCCGAGCACACGTCTCTGGGGCGACCGGCGGCGCTCAAGGTTCTCGACATTCAGGGGCGAGTCGACGACCGTTTTATCAAGCGTTTCGAGCGCGAAGCGCGGATCGCGGCGAATTTCGAACACGATAATGTCGTGCGGATCTTCGATTTCGGGATCGTGGAGGCTACCAACCAGCCTTTCATGGCGATGGAGATGCTCGAAGGTTGGGACCTCGAGCAAGAGCTACGAGTCAATGGCGCGATGTCGCCCGAACGCGCAGTGCGGCTTTTCGAAGGCGCCCTCGACGCGCTCGCTCTCGCGCATTCTCGCGGGATCATTCACAAAGACCTCAAGCCGTCGAATCTCTTCATCGCGAAACCCGCGACCCACGACGAGCGTCTGGTGATCCTCGACTTCGGCATCGCGCGCATCGACGATGATGCGACCAAACTGACACAGACGGGGGCGTTTGCCGGCACGCCGGCGTACCTTGCGCCCGAATATATTCAAGACCAGGTGGTCACGCCTGCGTTCGACGTCTATCAGATGGGGCTTATTTTCACCGAGACACTCACGGGCACGCAGGTCGTGCATGCCAATTCGAGTGTCGCCTATCTCATGAAGCATATTCAGGGCGAATTCGAAATCCCTCCCGAAGTGACCCGGTCGGTATTTGGCCCTCTCCTAGCGAAAGCCATCGCGACCGATCCGGCACATCGTTATCCGAATGCAGGTGTCTTTCATTCGGCACTCGTCTCGCTGAAGGTTCCCGAATCGCTCGGACTCACCGGCCAACGATTGATGCCTGTCCCGGCACCCGAGGACATTAGCGGGCTCAAAACTCTCGATTCAAAAGACGCCGTCTCGCTTACCGGCGAAGCCGAAAAGCCCACGACCTCACCGAGCCAGAAAATTCGAGCCATCGAATCAGCGCCGACGATCGACGGACCTGTGCCTGCACCGCGCGCGCAGACGCAGATCGAAGAACGGACCGAGCCCATACGAGATGCTACGAGCACACAGCCTGCAAAAAAGAGGTCTTTCGCTCTCTGGTTTGTGCTTTTTCTGGGGCTCGGTGGAGTCGCCGTCGTTGGACTTCTCGTCTTTCTCGTCGCGGTGGCAATCATCTCCGAAGAAGACACTGCCTATGTTCCGCCCCCGCCAGAGCTGCAGACCAGGAGCACCGCAGACGAGAGTGCTACGTACGAAGACACCGTCGACGAGAAGTTGCGGGAGCTCAGCGAAAAGGCATCGAGCGCGGGCCTTCAACTCGATCCCGAGGCCGAAAAACTCTCTCGATATATCTCTGCAGTCTCGATGACGACAGCCCTCGATTCAGCAACGATCGTCTATCGAGAGTCCGTCGAGCGGGCCGGGCTCGACAAGCCCCGGCAGATCATACCACCGGTCCTCATGAACGAAATCTGGGATCACGCGGATGTTGCTCTCGAGCAGGCGGCCACGGGATCGCCCCGGCTCGAAGAGCTCGACAAAGCGGCTCTGCGTTTTCGCAAACGATTGGTCGATTATGCGCAGGTGCAACGCGAGATTCACACGTTTTACGAGAACGAAGCGTGGCAAACCAAGAATGGCGATATGGAGGCCCGGCGACACTGGGCGGCATTTCGACGTGAGGCTACGCGTACGGGTGACGCTCGAGACTCTTTCGTTTCGCTTCTCTATGGAAGAATTCAAGAAATCGCCGAGAAGCGATCGACCGAAGGTGAAGGGTACGTCGCAAAAGCGAGTCAGCTGATGGCCGAAGTGGCTACGTTCGGCAATGCGCTCTTCGCCCGAAAGCCCGACGAAGCTCGCCGCGGCGCAGCGGCTGTCGCGAAGTCGCTCGAAAACTTCGAAGATTATGCGCGGCAACACCCGGACGAGCTCCATACCCATGACGCTCGGTCGGCCATCCACGCGGCGATCGTCCAGACGGCCCGGCAGATCCCGAGAGACCTGAAGCGCTGGGATCGAGCGTCGGCCTCTGAACGCAGGGGCATTCGGGTTCAACTCGAAGGCCGAGTGCACGCACTCGCAGGGCACTGGAGTTCGCTCCTGCGATTCCACGCCCCGTGACGACTTGGATTCGACAATTGCGAGGGGAATCGCTACACATCGTGCGCCCGCAATTTCTCGAGCGAGCCACTCATGGAAGACGTACAAAGCCGCCGCGACCATCGCGAAATCCCGATTGACCGTGTTGGAATCACCAACCTCCGCTACCCGATCACCGTCTGGGATCGCACCAACGACAAACAAAATACAGTAGCCGAATTGAGCCTCTCGGTGAGTCTGCCCCATCATTTCAAGGGCACTCACATGAGCCGCTTCCTCGAGGTGCTCGAGGATCATCGCGGTGAGGTCACCATCAAGACGCTGCCTGAGATCCTCCATGACCTGCGAAAACGCCTCGATTCAGAGGCCGCGCACATGGAAGTGGTCTTTCCGTATTTCCTCGAAAAGGAAGCGCCGGCAACGGGCGCCCGGTCCCTGCTGGATTACACAGGGCATTTCATCGGCTCGTCAGACGGCGACGATGACGATTTCGTGCTCGGCGTCACCGTCCCGGTGACGAGCCTCTGCCCCTGCAGCAAAGAGATCAGCGATTACGGAGCCCACAACCAACGCAGCTCGATCGACATTCGAGTGCGCATGATCGAGGGCGAGGAGAACTTCATCTGGATGGAGGAACTCATCGACGTTGCCGAAGATTCGGCATCGGCTCCCCTCTATCCCCTGCTCAAGCGTCCCGACGAGCGGCACGTCACCATGCAGGCTTTCGAGAATCCGGCATTTGTTGAAGATATCGCGCGGGACGTTGCTGCGACGCTCATCGAAGACGAGAGAGTCGCCTGGTTCGAAGTGCGCTGCGTCAACGAAGAGAGCATCCACAACCACAACGCGTTTGCCGTGATCGAGTGGAGCCGCGACTGATGTACACCGTCGAGATCCGACATAATTTCGAGACAGCCCATCGTCTTTCGAGCGAAGGTGCACCGGTAAAATGCCAGAGCATCCACGGGCATTCGTGGTGGGTCACGATCAAGCTTTCAGGCGACGAGCTCGACGAGCGCGGGATGCTCATCGAATTTGGCGCGTTCAAAAAAGCCTGGAGGAAATTCCTCGACGATGAGGTGGATCATCACCTCTGCGTGGTCGAAGGAGATCCACTGGCGGGGGCGATCCGAGAGGTGATGCCTGAAGCTCGAATTCTCGAAGTCCCCTTCGACCCCACCACCGAAAATCTCGCCAGATGGCTATGCGAGAAAGGAAGCCAGATCATCGACGGTCTGGCCGAGACTGACGTACGCGTCGCCGAGATACATCTACAAGAGACGCGCGTGAACGCCGTAAGCTACAGACCAGGATCATGAAGATGCCGACTTTTCACTCCAGTGCCGACGCCGCCGAGGCGTATCTCATTACGAATGTACGGGTGATCGACCCGGCCGCCGGCGTCGACCGCGTATGCGACGTGCATCTACCGGATGCAGGTGACCGGCAAGAACACCACCCTGATGCGCTGGCTGAA
>CAYFTY010000222.1:0-6779 GCA_964346045.1 uncultured Bradymonadales bacterium
CGCACCGACGGGCGGTGAGTCGAGGATGACGCGGTCGAATTTCTGCGAGAGCTCTTCGATCACGCGCTCGAACGACTTCGTGTGCATCAACTCGGTCGGATTCGGCGGGATATGACCTGCCGGGAGCGCATAGAGATTGGGAATCTTGGTCTCCGAGACTGCGTCGTCGAGTGAGAGGTCGCCCGCGATCACGTCTGAAAGACCGTCGGGTCGGTCGATACCCAGCGCCTTGTGCACGCGCGGACGACGAAGATCGTTGTCGACCAGGATCGTCTTCAGCCCCGATTGCGCCATGGCAATCGCCATATTGGTCGAGATCAGGGTCTTACCCTCGCCGGGCCCGGGGCTCGTGACGAGCAAGAGTTTCGGAGGCTGGTCAGCCGCCATGAACATCAGGTTGGTCCGCAGCGTCTTGATACCCTCGGCAAACGAGCTTTTGGGTGCCTCATGCGTGATGGTATCGAGCGGATTTTCGACCGAACCCATCAGGCTCTTGAGCGTCGCTGCGTCGACCTCGGGCAGCATGCCGAGCACCGGCGCCGTGGTGTAGCGTGTGACGTCTTCTTCGGCCTTCACCGTATTGTCGAGCGCGGCAATGAGGAAGATCACACCCCCACCGAGCGCAAGGCCCACCAGGAGCGCAATGCCCAGGTTATACGGCAGGTTGGGGCTAAACGGAGCGCGCGGCTTCTCGGCGTCTTCGAGCACCTGAATCGAATTCGACTCGAACATCGAGTTCACGTCGAGCTCTTCGCTACGCTTGAGCACGGTATCGTAAAGCTGCCTGAGGCTCTCGGCGCGATCCTTCATCTGATTGTAGGTGAGCCCCATTTCATTGAGCTGGAATGCTTCTTCTCGCAATTGATTGAGCCGCCCCTGTAATGAAGTGCGCTGGCGCTGCAGAAACTCGACCCGATTGTTCACGTCGCTGAGCGCGCGCCCGACCTCTTCCTGAATCGCTTCTTCGACGATCGTGAGCTGGTCGTTGATGGCGCGAACGCGTTCGTGTTTCGGCCCAAAGATCGTCTGGATATCGGCGAGTTGTGTATTCAGTTCGCGTTGCTTTCCGAGCAACCCGGTCAGGGTTTCGGCGCCCGCGAAGCGCGCGACATCGACCGGACTTTCGCCCAGGTCGCGCATCTCGCGCAGCTGCTCCTTCAGGGCCCGCTCTTTCGAAAGCTCGTTTTCGACCTGATTCAGCTCGGAGTTCACCGCCTCCATATTGGCCGCGGTGAGGTTCTGTCGCTCTTCGTAGCTGATCGAGAGGATGTTCTTGTCTCGCTTGAATTTATGCAGATTGGCCTGCGCTTCGTTGAGCTCGGCGCGCTTGGTTCCTACATATTGGTCAAACCAGTTCACGATCTGATCGAGGCCGCCTGACTGAAACTCTTTGGTGTATTCGATATACGAGGTCGAATAGGTATTGGCGACATCCTGGGCGAGCTGTGGGTCGCTGCTGGTCGCTGTGACGAGGGCCACGCGGCTCTCGCGTTGAAGCTCGACACTGGTCATGCCCTGTATGCGGCCGACCGCAGATCGCATGCGCTCTTCGGGCGGGATCGCCTCGCCAGCTCGTGTGGCCGGGACGAAGCTCTCGTCTGAGAGAAGGTCGAGCCGATTCACGATTCGCTCGGCGAACCATCGCGAGTCGAGGACCTCTTTCTGCGTGTTCCAGAACTGCTCGAATTGCCAGCGCCCGCCCGGGTCGATCAGATCGACCCGCTCTATCTTCTTGCCGAATACATTGGCGTTATTCTGGTGGAAAATGATCTTAGACGAGGTCTTGAAGAGGCGAGGTTGCTGCTTGGTCCAGAAGTAGCCGGCCGTGACCGCGACGATCGAGGTGATGAGGACGATCCAGTAGTATTTGCGTACCAATCCCCAGTAATAGGAAATCAGTCGCGCAGGTGAATCCCCTGAATCATCCCACTCGGCTCCCCGCGGCTCGTTGAATGTTTCGGCTTCTAACATAGGCACACCTCGCCCCGTCCCGCATGGGGCGAAACGAAGTAGTTGTAGGGAATCATGCCTGTCGAGTCAACTTCAGGCGGGCGAGGTGGAATATGTCTCAGAAGGGATGATTCAAGCGCAACGCCTCGATGCCGGGAAGCGGATTCTCTTCGAGGAATTCAAGGCTTGCACCGCCCCCTGTCGATACGTGGTCGATCTGTCGACTCAGTCCGACATCCTGGATGGCGGCCGCGGAATCACCGCCGCCGACTACCGAGTATGCAGAGGATTCGGCGAGCGCGCGCGCTACGCCAAAGGTGCCCTGGGCGAAGAGTTCGTTTTCGAATACGCCCATCGGTCCGTTCCAGAAAACCGTCCCTGCCTCGCTGACGACGCGGCGATAAGCCTCGACCGTATGCGGGCCGATATCGAGCCCCAGGAGGTCGTTTTGAATGGCCTCTGAGGGTGTCGTAATCACATCGTCTGCGCTCGTGACATCAAATGATTTCGCCGCGAGATGATCTCGGGGCAGAAGGATCTCTTTGCCGCGCCGCTTTGCATCTTCGAGGATGGAAGATGCGGTCTCGAGCTGATCTTCTTCGACCATCGAGTGGCCAACTTCGACCCCCTGAGACTTGAGGAAGGTGTATGCCATGGCGCCGCCGATGAGCACCTTGTCGACCTTGTCGAGAAGTGAGGTGAGTACGCCGATCTTGTCAGAGACTTTGGCGCCGCCCATCAGAGCCACAAAGGGCTTGCGGGGGTTTTCGAGGAGCTTGTTCAGCTCTTTGATCTCCTTTTGGATCAGGAAACCAGCGGCTTTGGTTCCGCGCCCGAAGTGTTGGACCATTTGATAGACCGACGCGTGTTTTCGGTGCGATACCCCAAAGGCGTCGTTGATATAGACATCGGCCAGTGATGCAAGCCACTCGGCGTATTCGGCGTCGCCCGACTTCTCGCCAGCGTTGAAGCGCAGGTTTTCGAGAAGCACGACGTGTCCCGTTCGGAGTTCGTCGACGAGGGTCGGCACGATGCGATCAATATTCTCTTCAGGGAGAATCACCTCGGTATCGAGCATCTCGGCGAGCCTGATGGCGACCGGCTCGAGGCTCAATTCAGGTTTGCGCGTGCCCCTGGGGCGACCGAGATGGCTCGCGAGAATCAGTTTTTCGCCGTGTTCGAGCGCGTAGTCGATCGAAGGCAACGCCGCTTTGATGCGGGTCTCGTCGGTGATGTTGCCATCGGCATCGAGCGGAACGTTGAAGTCGACGCGCATGAAGATGCACTTTTCTTCGAGTTCGAGCTCGTCGATGAACGAAATACCTGTGGTGTCCATAATGTCTCCACGTTGCCGACGGGGATGTCGGCGCTCCGTTTTCAGGGCGCTTGCGCTTTGAATCAGCGGTTTTCGTTGACGTAGAGAAGCGCATCGATCATGCGAGCCGAATAGCCCCACTCGTTGTCGTACCACGAGAGGATCTTGGCCATCTTGTCGCCAATCGTCACGGTCGCGCCGGCATCGAAGATCGACGAATTCGGATTGTCGATCATATCCGAGCTCACGACGGGATCTTCGGTGTAGCCGAGGACACCTTTCAATGCGCCCTCAGATGCCTCTTTCATGGCGCTGTTGATGGCTTCGACGCTCACGGGCTTCTCAAAGTTCGCAACGAGGTCGACGCACGAGACGTTGGGAGTGGGGACACGAACGGCCATGCCGTCGAGCTTTCCTTCGAGCTCGGGCATCGCGCGGGTCACCGCGATCGCTGCACCCGTCGAGGTCGGCACCATGTTGACGGCGGCGGCACGTGCGCGTCGGAAATCCTTGCCGTGCGGCGAGTCGAGCAGCGCCTGGTTGTTGGTGTAGGCGTGGATTGTCGTCATCAAGCCATGTTCGATCCCGAACGAGTCGTTCAGGACCTTGGCGACCGGAGCCAGGCAATTCGTCGTGCAGCTCGCGACGTCGATGATCTCCATCTCGCTCGAGAAACCGTCGTGATTCACGCCCAGGACGAAGGTCATGTCGACGCCCTTTCCGGGGGCCGAGAGGAGCACGAATTCAGCGCCTGCTTCGAGGTGCTTGGCGGCATCTTCGCGCTTGCGGAACATGCCCGTGCACTCGAGTACGTAATCGACCCCGAGCTCTCCCCAGGGAAGATTTGCAGGGTCGCGCTCGGAAAAGACGTTGACGTGGTCACCGGCGATCGTGATCGCGTTATCACCGAGCTCGACGTCGCCTGCGAACGTGCCGTGCACCGAATCGTATTTGAAGAGATAGGCGAGCTGTTCGGCGCTGGTCAGGTCGTTGATCGCAACGAGCTCGACGTTGTCATTGGTCGATGCGATACGGGCAACGCAGCGTCCGATGCGTCCGAAACCGTTGATTCCAATCTTGATGGTCATGATGTCTCCGAGTGTTCTGAGTGGTCTCTATCTGAGTCGTTGGGTTGAAATGCGCCCTTTTCGCAAGGGTTGCATTTTTGCGTTCATATTCGAGACTTCCTTAACACTTCGCACCACGAACGCAAAGCAAGCCAAACCACGAATATCATTCGGTGTCACTTGCGCGGTGCGGGTGCGGGCGGTACTACATGCCTCCCAATTCTGCTGCACGCGCGGCGCGCCGGAAGACGTAGATGCTGGTCGATATCGCCCAATTTATCGTGGGGCTCGTAATCCTCTATTTTGGAGCCGAAGCGCTCGTGCGCGGATCGAGCTCCATTGCTTTGCGCGTTGGGATCACCCCGGTAATCGTTGGATGCACGGTCGTCGCATTCGGCACCAGCGCGCCCGAACTCGTCGTCTCACTCGCCGCTGTCTTCACTGAAAGCGACGATATCTCCGTCGGAAATATCGTGGGGTCGAACGTCGCCAACCTGGCATTGATCCTGGGGGCGGCGTCGTTGATCAAGCCGATGGAAGTGCATAGCTCGGTGGTCAAACGCGAGTATCCCGTGATGCTCGCTGCCTCGATATTGCTGGTCGCGCTGGGGTTCGACGGTGTCTTGAGCCGCATCGACGGCTTGATCATGTTGGCCGGCATGTCTGGCTATATCGGCTATATGCTCGTTCTGGCGCGACGCGATATGGCCGAGAGCGACTCGACGTCGACAGTCGAGGGCCTCGAAGAGCTCGAAGATATCGATCCCGAGGGCTCGACCAACGTCAAAGACGGGGTGCAGGTTTTCTTTGGAATGATCGGCCTGACGGCGGGAGCTCACCTGATGGTGACCTCGTCGGTTTCGATCGCCAAGATGCTCGAAATTCCCGAGCTGGTGATCGGAATCTCGGTCGTTGCGATCGGCACCAGCCTGCCCGAGCTCGCGACGAGCGTCGTGGCGGCCATGCGAGACGAGTCGGATATCTCGGTCGGAAATGTCGTTGGCTCGAACGTCTTCAATGTGCTCCTCGTGCTGGGTGCCGTGTCGGCGATCGCCGGCATCACCGTGGGCGCGCAGGCCATCGAGTATGATTTCTGGGTGATGCTTGCCATCACGATTTTGATCTGGCCCATCATGTGGAGCGGCAACCGAATCGGGCGCATCGAGGGCGCATTGATGCTCGTCGGCTACTTCGCCTACATGGGCTGGCTCTTCGTGCGCTGATTGCGCCACCATATACAATCGGGAGATTTATGAGGCGACTACGCGGATTGCGACTCGTCTTCGTTCTGGTGCGATGTTCGTGCCGCTGACCTTCACGTTGGCGGTCGGCGAAAATGCTCGAATGCGACGCGAGGCCGAATCGATGCGCAAGTCGCCGGGTCGAGGCCGCGAAGGTTTCGGCCTTGGCTGGCTCGGCGATCGGGTAGCCTTTGGCGTCACCGACCGCAGCGGGTTCGGGCTGCACGTGCGATTCGAAATTCGCTGATTACTCGGGCTTGGGCGCCGGCCAGACATGTCTGACCTGGCATTCGTTTCCGGGCTCGACCTGCACCTCAAAGGTATCGTCTTTTTCGGCCGTATCGTTCCGTACGCGGATCGAGTGCTTTCCGGCCGCGAGCTTGAGTTCTTTGCCCCGCGAGAATTCCTCGAAGGGGCCGCCATCGACCGATAATTTGCCGATCTGCGGGACACCGAAACTAAGTCGCAGACATCCCTCGGCCTTCTTCTGCAGTTCGATGCGCTGTCGGCCGCGCAGCGATGACGCGCGTTTCGTGATTTCGTACGTTTCGTAGCCCGCCTTTTCGACCACGAGTTTCACGCTTGCGCCCGGCTTGAAAGTCTCGCTCTGCGGGGCTGGTCCGAGGACCTTGCCGTTCATGCGCACGGTTGCGCCTTCGGGCTCGGTCGTGACGACGATTCGCACGAATGCCGGCGGATCTGGATCGGTCGGAGGCTGCGCTTCTGCGCTGTTCTCAGCGATGCCGGCATCGGGCTCGATGCTTGCCTTGGCTTCGCAGTCGATGGGCAGCTCGACCTTGAGTTGTGGATGGTTGTAGTCGATCACGTACGAGCGACCCTCTTTGCAGCCTTCTTTGCGCGCATGAAAACTCGCGAAGTCGCCTTCTTCGAGCGTGATGGTCGCGGCGCCCTTTCCGACCTGTTTGTCGTTGCTCCAGATTTCGGCGCCTTCGGCGGCGGTCGTGATTGTGAACACGCGCGGCCCGGGCAGGCGCTCGAGGCGTGTGTCGTCTGCGGACAGGACGACCTTTTCGCGCGGCGCGACGGTGACTTTGAGTCGCTCGTCCTCGAATTGCGGGTGCTCGAGTCGAATGGTGTACTGTCCCTCTTCGAGCTCCATCGTATGCGGCGTGCGGGCGCCCGCGACGAGCACGTCATCGACGTAGATCTTTGCTCCCTGCGGCTCGCTCTGGATGACCACGCTAC
>CAYFTY010000223.1:0-6756 GCA_964346045.1 uncultured Bradymonadales bacterium
GTCAGGGGTCTGGCTCCTCTTGATCGCAGCCGCTGCAAACGGCTGGATCGACCATATCCACCTTCAATTCGAACTGCTGGGCGACAATTTCGTCCTCATGCTCTGGTGAGTAGTACAATGAGTGATCTTCAGTCGACGATGACGTTCTTTCTGGGTTCTACGGTCTTGCTTGGCGGGACTGTCTTCGCGCTCTCCTCTCTGATCCCGCTTGCCTGACATCCATACCGTCGTCGATGTGCGCAGTCGGCCTCACCGCGGGTCAGACGCCGAATTCCGCGGGGTCGAGCTCGATGACCTCGATGGCGTCGTCCCCGGCGAGCAGCACCAGAAGTGGCTCGCCGGCTTGCCAACGATTTCTCTCCAGCGACATCGGCGCAATTCGCGGCACCATGATCTCACGCGACTTGCCATGTTCTAGATTAGCGAGCACCAGTACCTCGTTCGAAGCCGCAACCGCGTATCCGTCTTCGCGAACAGCCATTTCACGAATCGAAATATCACCGATCGAGATCGAGGCCATGGCCTCGCCGTTTTCGAAGTCGAGGCCGACCAGGCTCGTAGATTCTCCATCGACGAGTACGACTGCTTTTTCACGCGCCGAGTCGAACGCGATTCGAAGCGCCTCGCCATCGACCGGCAGTTCGAGCGTCTCGAAGTGACCGGACGAGACCTCGACGCGATGCGCAGAAAACGGGTGATGCTCGACCACCCAGAGATGCTGCGAATCATCTGACCAGGCCAGCGTGGCCTCGCTCTGGAGCGCGAGGAGATCACGCGGCGGCTCCCAGAAATTTGCGACACAGACCGCGGGGCTCGGCTCGACACGCACCCAGGCGAGCTGCTCTTCATCATGCGAGATGTCGGGTGACACACTCTTTCGCGAATGAGGATCCATACGGAATGGCTCAGAGCTACGGCCTTCATGAGTTACGAAGAGGCCCGAAGCCCCTCCGCGCGGATCGCGATCGAAGACGAGAAAGGTCGAATTTTCACACCATGCGACCGGCCGCGGGCCCGTGCGAAAATAGGGACCGTAATCCGAGGCACGCTGCGCCATTTCGAGGAGTTTTTCACGTCTTTCTCGCAGGGTGCGATAGGCCGTAGGAACTCTCTCGTCGAACGCACTCAACCGCGGATGGTTGCCCGGAATGACCCGCATCGTCGACGGTTTGTCGGCTTCGACGACCGAGACGACGCTTCCGCGCCGGGTATCGATGGCGACCAACCTGCGTGATCGGCTTTGTTCGGATTCGACGCCTTCGACCCAGAGCCGGTGGATTTCGGGGTCGTGACGAACGAGTCGAAAGCGAAAGCCCGGCATGTTGATATCGATCATCGGTCGCAGCAGCTCAGCTTCTTGCAAAGCTTTCAGATACTGCAGGGTTTCTCGGTACTCGGGATGTTCGGGATCGTATTTGATGGCGCGTCGAGCCGAACGCAACGACCCGGCGTAATCGCCGAAGAACTCGGCGCGCATGCGAGCAGCCCGATGATGAAAGCGCGCCTCACGGGGGGCATGTTCGAGGGCACGCTTCAGGGTCTCGATCGCCGACATATAGTTCTGCTGCTCTTGAAAATAGTCGACGACATGCAGGATATGGTCGGCGTCTTCGTCGGAGAATTGAATTTTGTCGAGCGCGATCGACGATTCAGCCGAGAGCCCGGCCGGCGGCTGCGGAATCTCCTCGTCGACTTCGAAGACCTCGGGCTGGCGAGGCGAAACCCTTCGCGGAGCGCGCGGTTCGATAGGCTTCGGCTCGGCCTTTTTCGCAGGCGCGACCTGCTTTTCGGGCTCGACAGGCTTGTCGGCTCGCCTTACGAGACCGGCTTCCATCAGAGCCTGCAACGCTTCGTCGAAATCGAAAGGAAGCCCGCTCACCGCCGAACGCGCGGCGGCGACTTTCAAGGGCGCGCCTTCGAGCCTCGAATAGAGGAAGGCCTGACCGGCATCGATAACAGTCTCTTGATCGAGCGTGCCGCAGACCTCGAGCAAGTCGTCGGGTCTGAGGCCGAGTCCGATCTCGAGCTCACGCACAAATTGAACGAGCCGCTCGTGCTGCCCAGGGTCGAAAGAAACTCCGACGCCCGAGGGATGATGAGGCGAGCCCTCATGCACCGAAACAACGATACCGGAAACCTCGATGAAGTCTCCTGTCGGCAGGAATTCGATGCGCACCTCGAGGGGGGCTCCCTGCTGACGAATGGGATCCGCCATCGGCACGAATAACGCACGCGCGACGATATTTCGGCGATATTCACGCTTGATTCGGGCGGCCGAGGCGAACTGGACTTCGAGGCGCGTGGGTGCGTCGACGAGCCTTTCGATCGAGACCACCACCGACTTTCTGGTGCTTTCCCTGCGGTCGAAGCCTGAGCGCTCCTGAGTGTCGGGATGCATCGCGAGCAAACGACTGGCTTCTCGGGCGTCGAATGGCGACATTGAAGGCTCGTGCCATGATTTGAACGCACTGTGCAGCTCTTCGAGAAGCGCATCCATCGACGGGTAGCGTTCGCTCACATCTCGAGAGCGTGCGCGAGCGATGGTCCGATCGACATCGAGCGGCACATCGGCTCGTAGTTCGCTGGGCTCGAATGGATCAGCTCCCTCCGGCGGATTTCCCACCAGTAGGTGATAGAGGATGCTCGCAAAGGTGTACTGATCACCCGCCGCATGGATATCCCGATAGCGTTGGACTTCGGGAGGCACGAACCCCGGAATATCGGGGGGTGATGCCGCAATGCCGGCCCCGAGCAATTTCCATCGACCATCCGGGCGATGAACCAGGTCGAGGGGTGCGAAGAGTCCGTGCGCCACACCTACATCGTGCAGTGATGCGAGCGCTCCGCCAATCTGCAGAGCGAAGTCGAGCACGTCTTCGAGCACCATCTGGGTGCCTTGCTCGATATACTCGGCGAGTGATGTTCCCTCGACCCACTGCGATACGATGTAAGGGCCAAAGGCTTCTCCAAATCCGAAATCCGTGATGAAACCGAGGGCCTCATGTCCGAGTAGTCCGACCGATTGCGCGACCTCCTTGAGCCGCCTCTCGGCCCGCGTGCCTGGCGAAAGTACAGGCGCGAGACGCATCAAGAAGAGCTGCTGGACGCCAAGGTGTTGGACGACCATACGGCGAGGATCGATCACGCGCTGGACCTGATAGCGGCCGCCGATCACATTGCCTTCCGTCGGAATCTTGAGCTCACCAAGATGTTTGACGGCATCGGTTTTTTCGACGCCATCAAAGAGCGACTCGTCGTGCCGATTATCGGTCATGGTATCCTGTCGTAGAGATGCTTACGTCAGCGTATCAAAACGGGGCGATACACCAAAGCAAGACCTTGCCCGTCGACCGTTACTGTGCAAGGATCTGCCGGCCCACGTCCCACGGTAGTTATGACAACGAGCTGGCATCGAATACTCGTCGTGGTCGACGAAGCCGACCGAGACGCGCTCGAGGAATCCCTCGAAAATCGCGGCTGGCAGGTCGAATTTGCCGACCAGAGTTCCGAAGCGCGCAGACGCATCCAGAAAGAACGATTCGCTTGCGCCGTCGTCGCCGACGGCGACGAGGATCGCGTTCGAAATCTGCTCACCGGTTTCGGGGTCGCACCACGCACTCCGGTCATCGGACTCGTGGAATCCAACGACGTGAGTACCGCGGTCGACGCGATGAAACTCGGCGCTCATCAAATTCTGGAATCCGATCGTGAGGGATGGCTCGAGGCCGTCCTCGCAGCAGTCGAAGAAGCCGTGCCCAAAGGTTCGGGGCCGCTTCAGGGCGACCCACGCGACTTGATCTTGCGAGCCGACCGGTCTCCCATCGATGGGATCCTCGACATCATGCCTCAGGTGGCCCGTGCTGATGCCCCGGTGCTCGTCACCGGCGAGTCAGGCACCGGAAAAGAGCTCATCGCGCGCACCGTCCATAATATGAGCCCTCGCTCGGACGGGCCTTTCGTGGCCGTGAATTGCTCGGCCATCCCCGACACGCTGCTCGAGAGCGAGCTCTTCGGCTACGTCAAAGGCGCCTTCACCGGTGCCGCCGAAGATCGGGATGGTCAGATTCGCAGCGCCGATGGGGGGACGCTCTTCCTCGACGAGATCGGCGAGATGCCGCCGCAATTGCAGGTCAAACTTCTGCGGGTTCTCCAGGATAGAAAGGTGACACCGGTGGGATCGACGAAACCCATCGACGTCGACTTTCGGGTCATCGCGGCGACCAACCGCAATCTCGAGAATGAAATCGCGGCCGGCAGCTTTCGCGAAGACCTCTTCTACCGACTCAGCGTGCTCCCTCTACACGTGCCGCCGCTGCGCGAGAGACCCAACGACATCGGGGTGATGGCCGAGGCTTTTCTCGAGGAACAGAATCGCGTCAACGGCACGCGCTTACTCGGCCTCACGAAAGAAACGATCTCGGCGCTCAAACGCTACGAATGGCCGGGTAATGTGCGAGAGCTACAAAACCTCATTCAACGACTTTCGATCTTGAAGAGGGTCGGCTTCATCGAACTCGAAGACCTGCCAGAGCAGTTTTTTGGCGGCGAAACACCACCACCACAGCTCGGCCTCTACGTGCCGAGCGAAGGTATGGACATGGCCGAAACACTCGAGAAACTCGAGGCCACCTTGCTCAAGCAGGCCCTCGAAAAATCGGGCGGTAACAAGGCCGCAGCCGCGCGCCTGCTGAATCTGAATCGCACGACCCTGGTCGAGAAAGTCAAACGCATGCATCTCGAAGACGACTGAGGAAGTTCCGATGAGTAAAGTCGACGATATCCTTTCGCTCTTGCGGGCCCAGACCATCGATATCGATGCGCTCGATGCCGCGCTGAACGAAGCCTCGCACGAAGAACGGATCGCCGCCTCGCGAAAATTCAGCGGCAAGCTGCAGAAGAAACTCTACGAAGCCGCCGAAGGTCGGCCGGTGACGCTCGACTATATGGTGCCGACCGACGAGCCGCTGCGTGAGGTCATCCATGTCGGAACCAACACCTTGCCGGCGTTTCGCGAATTCGAAAAACGGTTCTGCCGACCTTCGTCCGGTGAATACGGCGATGTGCTCTGGGGCTACAACCACAACTGGTACTGGAAATTCACGACTCCGGGGTATTACGCCGCCTACCAGAACGAGAACGGCGAGCTCTGGGTCGATTACACGCGCGAAGTCCCTGAGAAGCCGGCCGAATGGCCTCCATTGATGCCCAACAATCGGCGTCTCGGCCATGTCGTTTTCAAAGGTATGGTCGACCGCGTTCGACGTGTGTCCGACCACGTCACGATCGGTCGTGCCTACAAGAAGAAAGCCATGAACGCCTGGTTCGTCCTCGTGCGCACCGACCCATGAACGAGCGAAAGACGATATGGGTCGATGCCGATGCCGCGCCGCGGGCGGCACGAGAGATCCTGGTTCGGGCTGCCGACCGACGCGAAGTCCAGGTCGTACTGGTCGCCAACGGCTGGTTGGATAAACCAAAGTCTCGTTGGGTCTCGGTCGAGCTCGTATCGGCTGGCGCCGATGTGGCCGACGATTTCATCGTCGAAGAAATCAGCGAGGGCGAGCTCTGCATCACCAGCGACATTCCGCTCGCCGCGCGCGTCGTCGAAAAAGGAGCTTTTGTCATTACCGCCTACGGCCGGGAGCTCGACGAGAATAGCGTATCCGAGGCCCTGAGCGTTCGCGATTTCCATACCGAACTCCGCGATCTCGGCGTGCAGACCGGCGGCCAGCGAGCCTATGACGACCGCGCGAAACGAGAATTCGGAAATGCGCTCGACCGCTGGATTACAAAGTACACTTGAGGCGCGAAGCAGACCTACATGATGTACATCGCCGGTGACGAGTGCGCCGTGGATGTCACGACGCACTCGGTTTCAATAGCGCGGCGACCATGAGCTTCAGAGAAGAACCTCGAGGCAGCATCCCTGCTGGCAGTAGAAGCCTTGCGCGCAATCCGAGCTCGCTGTGCAGACCTGTTCGCCGTCATCGCAGGTGAATGTTGGATCGTCTGTGCCCATGTCATCACCGGTCGTGGTGCCCATGTCATCCGTCGTGCCCATATCGGCATCTGGGTCAGGGTCGGTCGACCCGCAATCGTCGGGAAGATCTTCGACGGTCTTTCCAGGGCAGAGCTCACATCGACCGCATTCGTTGACGCAATCGGCACTCTGCACGCAGCGAGGACACGCGTCCGTGTCGTCGATCGTGTCGAGCGAGCAGCTCTCGGCGAGTGTCACCATGACCGTCTCGCCGTCGTCTTTCAGAACTTCGCAACAGCCGAAGCAATCGCATCCGTTCGGAGTTCGCGGGCGACAATTCTGCTGACACTCCTGGCTGACATCGCAATTGAAGCAGGGTGAGTTCATCGGCCCCTGTGGTTCATTTCCGTAGAGGCATTCGGTGTTGTACTGACAGCCGTCGTCACCCGAGCCGCTATTTCCATCGAAGAAACAATCCTGGCAGAAGTCAATATTGTCGCCCGGGATGCCGGTAGCGAAGGTGCCTTCATCGTCGTCGTAGGGGCCGGTGCACTCGGGGTCGAAGCCGTCGATCAGGCCGTCGCCGTCGTCGTCGATGCCGTTGTCACATGCGCACGGCCCATTGCAGAGCTCGAGGCCCGTGGGGTTATTGAGACCGGTATTCGTCGTGTTGTTCGTGTTGTTCGTGTTGTTGACGTTGTTGGTGTTGTTCGTCGGGGTTGGCTCTTCTTCGCATACGCCGGTGGTCGTATTGCATTCACCAAGGCAGTCCTCGG
>CAYFTY010000224.1:0-6746 GCA_964346045.1 uncultured Bradymonadales bacterium
GGTGCCCGATGTCTACGGCGAGGGCGAGACGATCGATCCCGGGCTGATGGCCCTGGGCGCTTTCATCGGGCAATGCGCGTCTCTCGGCGATGCAACGTGGCGTTTCGCCGACCGCCCGACCGATTCTACGGTCTCGCTCGGAAAGACGGTTGTACAACCCTTTCAGGTCGCCCGCGCGTGGCTCTCGGCAGATGATTCCGACGACGTCTACCTCGAGGAGCCGATTCACCTCATGATGCAGGTTGAAGAGGGCGACCGTTTTAAGCAGAAAATCGTGATCGACGATTCGACCTTCGAGCTCACGGACAAGGCATTGACCCTGAGGCTGGCCGAGCTCTGGATGGCATGCCGTTCGCAACCGACCGAGGTATCGCAAGTTCAGATATCGCACGACATCATTGTCGTCGAGGACCAGAAAGAAGTTGTGATTTTCGGCATCGATCAGCAGTGGGCGCCAGAGAAAGCCCAGGGGCCTCATGGGAGTGCCATGATCGGGCGTCGAAACGTACCCATCGCCTACCTACGTGATGACGGCATCTTCCTGGTC
Organism: uncultured Bradymonadales bacterium; assembly: GCA_964346045.1. GTDB lineage: Bacteria > Myxococcota_A > Bradymonadia > Bradymonadales > Bradymonadaceae > CAYFTY01. The sequence continues at coordinate 548 of CAYFTY010000224.1, forward strand.
TTGGCCAGCCGAAAACATTTTGGACGGTTTCTGGGCAAGATCTACGACGGTTTGAATCCGCAGAACGCCCAGGAGGTACTCGAGTGGGTGCAGCGATATCATCGACGCGGAGCCAACCTCGTACGCACCAAAGACGCCATGAGTCGCGATTCGAGCGGAAAGACTCAACTTGCGTTCGAATTGCACACAGAGCAGGGCGTCGAAGAGCGTCGTCTGATCCACGACCCATCGCACCCCATCCCCTGGCGTTTCATCTAGTGGTCTATGTTATTGATTCTGACCGTGATGCAGGAGCATCGCGGACGAGGGTCGACGCAGGGATCGTGGAGTCAGCGACGACGTGAAATGGTCAAGATTAGTGACACAGACCATTCGTGCCGACGCGGCGGGCTCAGGTGAGGCGGTGAATTTTCGAAGCGAATTCGGTCGCCGGGTAAGGCATCTCGAAGATCTCATCGAAAACGAAAGCACCCAGGTCGTAATAGCCGGGAGCGACCTCTCCGAGATCTGACTCGAGGAACCGCTCCATCGCTGCCGAGAAAGCGCTGTCGATGTCGTCGTCGTCGAGTTCGTCGATGATATCAAGCACCCTGAGCTCGAAATGCTCTTGATAGAGCTGGGCGAGGATGTGGTCCATGGGATCCACGTCCATCATCGACCGATTGTAGAGCTGAGGCATCAGCCTCGTGCCGTTGATGTCGAAGGTCTTCTCGGTCCAGTCGAAGAAATCGTCGAGGTAGACCTCGAGGCCGGTATCGCCGACTGCGCGCAGAATGAAATATGCGGTCTTCAGCTGACTCAGAATATATTTCTGGGCCGTGTCGTGGCCGATATGAGCGCGTATCTGCTCGACCACGGGAATATCGGGATAGAGCTCGACACCGCGCCATCGCGCAGGTGGCATGAAAGCTTTGAAGAGGTTCGCGGCCGCCTGTCGAGAGCTCTGGTCCGCAATGCCGTGCCATGTCGATTCGGCTTCCGGATCCCGCATGCGAACACGAAATTTCACAAGGCATTCGAGGTCTAACCAGGCCAGAAAATCCCTCAGGTTTTCTTCTTCGAGCGAGCCGTTTCCGAACTCCGCGAAGGACTCGGACTGCTCTTCCGTCAGAGGACTGCGGCGTCGGATTCCCAGCCTCAGGATCATGTCTTCATAGAAGAGATTGCGGTCATTGTTGACGCGCGTGCTCTCGTCGGTCTGGAAGAGTTGAAGTAGGATCTTCGCCTGACTGAAGAGTCCTTCTCCGAATTTGGTTTCGACCATCGAGAGAAGCTTCTTGGCTTTCCCGTCGAAACCAGTGTCTCCGACGAAGTAGCCGAGGAGTAGGTCGCGGGCGAGCATCGTCTCTCCGACCGAAAGTTGGAGATCGGTCGGAAGCTGGTCATTGTCGAGCAGAAGCTTGAAGAAAACTCTGCCGGCCTGCAGGACTTCTTCATTGTCGACACGCGGCAGTTCAGCAGCCTTTTCGACGAGATTGCGGTCGACCTCGACCGTAATATCTTGCGTGTCTTCTCTGGCCGCCTCTTCTCGTATTTCGGCGACGTTGATTTCTTCGGTGATCCGAGACGAGCCCGTTTCGTTGCTTTCGTCGGCAGGACTCTCCTCGAGCACATCGTCGGAATCGAGGGCCACGGCCTCGTCAGATGCCAGATGAGCTCCATCTACGTCATGTTCGACCGATTTTTTCGGGTCCTCTGATTCTGCTTGATCGTCTTCGGCTTCGTCTGCGTCACCGACATCAGCTCCCTCATCTTCGTATGAGTCGTCCTTCTCGACGTCGGCCTCTTCGTCCGCAGCAGATTCATCGGCCTCGGAGTCTTCGTCCTCTAACGACGATTCGTCGTCTTCTGCGGCGTCACTCTGGGGGCCTTCGGTGCCCTCGGCGTCCGAATCCTCGGAGGGACTCTCTTCCGCATCGTCTTGCTGAGCTTGATCTTCGCCGGTGTCATCTTCATCGGATTCGACAAATGCATCGTCGAGATCTGCGTCGCTGCGGACCAGAAGTTCTTCATCCCCCTCGGTATCTTCGAGAGCAATGCCTTCGTCCACGATATCGAGTTCATTCGTGGCATCCGCCTCGGATGCATCTCCAACGGTCGTCGGAGGTGGGGGTGGTTGAACGCCAGGTGTCGAAGAATCTACGAGTGGTTCGCGCAAGCCAGGAGCCCACGCATTTCTCATGGTCGTCTGAAGTACCTCGACCACGACGAGCAATACCGGATCGTGCTCGGGACAATCGTCGAGGTGAGTTTCGACCGCGGGTCGCACCTCTTCGAGAAGATGATCGAGATAGGAGCCTTCGAAGCGTTCTTCGACTTGCTCTGCTTCGTCACCTTTCAGAAATTTCAGGAAGCGTTTGAACATACCCTGAGACGGCCCGAACGACGTACTGGACTGACAAAATCGTACGAAAGGTCACACATCCGCGCCGTCGGCGCAAGACCGTTCGCGACTCGGCATTCGCTAGGGCTCTGTGCGCAGCTCGTGACCCTCGCCTGTAATCTGGCGAACGTACACGTCATAGTTGAAACGAGGGGAGTGTTCGGGGACGTGACATTGCATACAGGTATCCACCCCCGAGCCCTTGAGAATGTGCTGTGGCTTTCCATCGGCACCGACGGGCGCGAAGCGATGTTTCGACCCCGGGCCATGGCAGCTTTCACATCCCACGTTGCGCAGGTCTTTCTCGATCGTGGTCGATGGGGCGTTCTCGGATGGTTTGTAATCGACGGTGTACTGGAGTTTGCCGAGGACCGAACCGCCGGGCTGCTCGTAGCCGACCACATGGCATCCGATACAGCTTTGATCGAAGTGCTTGTCCCGGTCGACGAGCGTCTTCAAGGCGTCGCCGTGCGCGGTCTTATCCCAGAATTGTTTGGCTTCCTGATGGCACATCGCGCATTGCTGGTTTCCAACGTAGAAGGCCTCGCCCTCGGCCACCGGAGAAATCTCGCGTTCGACCTGGGAGTTTAGTTGCTTGAGACTCTGATTGTATGCGACGCGGATCTTCTCCATCTCTGGGTCGCGTGCGAATTCAGGCTCGAGCGGCACCGAGCGCCAAAAAAATGCGTTCGCGTTTTCGGGTACCTGCAACGAGGTTCTCTGGAACCGGTCTTTCTTTTCGCGCAGGTCGTCGAGCCGCTCACGTAGCCGTTTGAGTATCGGAGGCTCGTCGCCGGGCGTTGCCGGAGGCATACGGTTGATTTGCGAGTTGACGTGTTCGATCTGCTTCTCGATTTTCGCGACCTCTGCCTTCGAACCTTCTCGGGCGTTGACATAGGTCGTGTCGCCCTCGTGTCGGTAGAGTTTGAGAATGCCCATATATCGACCCTGATCGTAGGGTTCGAGGGTGAACCCGTGCTCTCCAACTATGTCGACCTGATCGGTTTCTCGAGGTGAGTTACCGACGAGTCCAAAGTCGATGGCCGGAAACTCGGCGAGCGTCGATTTGACGAACGCCAGCTCGCCATGCGCGACGAGAATGATCGTCTGGGCGTCGCCGATCTCTTCGAGAGTTTTCTCGATGGCTGCGCGCGGGTCGTTGAGCTCGATGTCGTCGATGCCTTCGTAGAGTGTCGGGTCGGCGATGCCGATGAAATGCACTGGCTCGCCATCCAACTCATGGACCTTATGGGACGCAAAGGTCCGCTCTCCGATCGTGAGGTTGGCGACGACCACGCTGACTCCGGCTTCTGCGATTTTTTCGAGATAGAAGTCGGGTCCAAGTGCGAAGTCACGACTCCCGGGAACGGTCATGAACGGCTTGATGCGCTGCAATCCCTCCACGATCACGTCGACCCGCGCTCGTTCTTGCGGGATCTCGTGCTTTCCGGGCTCGGCATTTTCGAAGAGGAGGTTGCCACCGTCGACGAGTACGGAGTCGGGATAGAGCTCTCGTGCGTCCTCGACATATTCGACGATGCGGTCGATGCCACCGAGCATCACGTCGAGGGTGCACCCGCAGGGCTCGGTATAACCCTTGAGGCCCGTCATCATGAAGACCGCGGGCGCCGCAGGGCCGGGTGCGACCGGCTTCTTGCTCGCTTTGGGCGTGTCTGCAGCGCCGGAATCGTCGTCTTTCTCGGCCACAGGTGTGGCATCTGGTTTCTCGGCCTTTTTCTTGTCGCAAGAAGCCCCGCTCAGGGCGAGGGTCGAGACCAGGACCATGATGACCAGAGTCCACGCAGATTGTAGATAATTCGTTTTCATCGATTCACAAGCCGCCTGAGGTTTTCAGCTTCCCAGCGCATCGCGTCGTCATAACGTTCGAATGCCGTCTCACGTTCCCGAAATTCCGCCGTGTGGATGATTCTTCGCCCCGAATCCGAAACTTCGGGGGGGCAAACGGCGTGCAAAAGCTCGTGATAGACCACGAATTCGACAAAGTAATCGGGTACCCATTCGGCGTCGAGTGCAGGATGAATGCGTATGAGCTTCCGGTGAAAGTCGAAGCTTCCAAAGCGAATGCTGCGTCGACCTCTCCCGCGGCGACCCCACGTGATGCAGACATCGTCGAGTTCCTCGTCGAAGCCGTCACGCACCCGATCAAGTACAATCTCTAAGTCGTGATGCTCACCACGCGTCGTGAGAGCCCTCGGATCGAGCTCGTTTCGGATGGCGTCACGATTCTCGTGAATATACGCTCGCACGACGCTACGTGCCGATGGATTCTCGCCTCGATCGCCGAGACTGATGATCGCCTCGACGACGCGGCCCTCGCACCCCAGAAACATATGATGCAGCCGGATTTGAAATCGACCACTGCGCTTGCGGATCGAAACCATGCGCCGGCGGTTGTCCGTAAAGACAAGATCGACGATTCCGAATGCCTCCTCGAGGTCGCGATGGAGTTCCTGCGCCAGAGAGCGCGCGAGAAGCTCGTCACAATCGTCTGGAAGTGCACCGGTTTCGAGCACCCCGCGCGGCTTTTTGGGCGGCCGCAAGAGGTCGAAAAGGCTGCGTTGTTGTTCGGGCTCGCCCACGATTCCTCAGAGATTATCGAGTTCTTCGAGACTCGCCAGAAGCGTCTTCTTTTCGTCCTGGTAAGCCTCTAGCTTGTCGCGTTCGGTCTGCACGATATGCTCGGGTGCTTTGTTGACGAATCCCTCATTCGAGAGTTTACGACTCACGAACTCGATATCCTCTTCGCACCGTGCGAGTTCCTTTTGAAGCCGTGCTCGCTCTTCTTCGACGTCGATCAGCCCTGCGAGAGGAATGCGAATCTCGATACCCTCGGTGACTGCTGCTGCAGCATTCTCGACGGCGAGTTCTTCACCGGGTGTCACGAAGGCGAGCTCATCGATTTTCGCGAGCTTGGCGATGTAGTCGGCGCCTCGCTTTAGATGGGCTTCGACATCGGCGTCGGGTGCCCGCAAGAAGACCTTCTCGATCTGCACCGAGGGCTTCACGCGCGTTTCTCCGCGAATTGCGCGAATCTGCGAAATCGTCGAGATCAGGTAGTCGACACCGGCTGCCGCCTCTTCAAAATCTCCACCCGTGTCGTCTGGACGAGGCCAGGGCGCGCTGATCAGTGCGTCTGCACTTTCGGCACGGCGGGGCAATGCCTGCCAGATATCCTCGGTGATGAACGGCGAAGCCGGGTGCATCAGGCGCAGGGATGTCTCGACGGCATGCAAGAGAGTCGCCTGAGTCGCCTGACGACGAGCGGCTCCGTCGGCGCTCTCGTCGTAGAGCGCCGGTTTCACGAATTCGATGTACCAGTCGCAGAGCTCGTGCCAGACGAAGTGATAAAGCGTCTGGGCGTACTCATTGAATTTATATTCTTCGAGAGCCGCGGTCGTTTCGGACGTGACCTCCCGAAGTCGGTGCAGAATCCATTTGTCGACCATCGTGAGAGCGTCGCTCTCTGAGGGATGACCCTCGACCGACTCGATTTCGAAGTCTTCGAGGTTCATCAACGCGAAACGCGCCGCATTCCATAATTTGTTGAGAAATGCGCGGTATCCCTCGACGCGACTGATGTCGAGTTTGATGTCGCGTCCCTGCGCGGCATAGATCGCCAGCGTGAAACGCAATGCGTCGGCACCCTGAGAATCGACTCCGTCGGGATATTGGTTTAGCAGCTCACGATGGAGATCGGGGTCGAGATCGTCTGTCTCGGCCCCGTAGATCAAATGCAATGGGTCGATGATATTTCCGATGGTTTTGGACATCTTCTTGCCCTGCGCATCGCGCACC